>JAIEDW010000418.1 GCA_029067805.1 Lachnospiraceae bacterium | reverse complement strand
TGTATAAGCAATATGCAGAAGAACGAAAAGCATACTTAAAAAAGCATAAGCGGATTTCAGAATATGACTCGGAAAACTTGATGTATGCGTTAATGGAAGAAATACTTTCTATAGATAAGTATGCCTGTTTTGATGTCGTGTGCCATTTTCCGATGAATATGTTAATCAAAGATATGGGCGCATTAAATGAGAGAGAACGCCAATATGTCATGAATCCGGCAACGCATATTGATTTTCTGTTATTTAATAGACTGAGCAGAAAGCCGATGTTGGCAATTGAAGTTGACGGTTACAAATATCATAAGACAAATACCGTACAGGCTTCGCGTGATTTGATCAAAAACCATATATTGGATTTGTACGAAATCCCATTATTACGATTTCGTACAAATGGCAGCGGAGAAAAAGAGCAAATTATGGAGCGACTGGATAAAATTATCAGGTAGTGCTATTCCCAATAACCAAATGCATAAAAATCCATACAGTCAAAATCCTGAATGTTGTCCCAGTCACGTGCTAATATAATACCATCAATTTGTTGCGCCTGATAGAGTTCATCTAACGTCCGAAAATTAAATTCACCACTTTGCTCTTTGGGTGTGCCGCACCGCTGAAAAGAACAATGATCGTCGTATATGATAATCATATATTTATGGGGATTGTTATTAAAAAATAGACTTAATTCGGCTTCGCAGTTTTGTTCATGGATACTTTTTAATAACAATTCCTTTATTTTTTCAAATGTATATTGTTTCATATGATCTGTTCCAATCTGTTTTTTATCTGATGTTAGTTGAAACAAACTATGATTTTCAATCTACTCCTTCCCCTAAATCAATATGCGTTCTCAAGAATTCAAAATATTTTGTCCCATCATCTGCACCGGTTTCATCGGGTTCAAAAATTTCTTTTCCTTCCATCATATAAGCTCTGATTAAATACTCAAGCGCATTTTTTTCGTCGCCGATTTCCAGACAGCACTCTCCTAGCCGAAGCATTATGAACGGATTTGCATATCCGCCACCGCTTAGATTGCCACGTGCTTTATCAAAACATTCATGAGCCTGTGCATACATATTTTTCTGAAAATAAACATCTCCTATGGTGGCTAAAAACCAAATTGTTTCACCATAACACTGTTGAGGCTCGGGGATTAGGCTAAGCCCTTCCTTCCATACCTGTACAGCTTCCTCGTATGCCCCTTCTCTCTCAAGTTGATTCCCTTTTTCGGCAAATTCGTCTAACTGTTCTTTGACTTCAAGCGTTAATTCGCCAAGAGGCAATTCCTTTTCTTTTTTCTTTTTGAAAAACAATCCCATAACTAAAATCTCCTAGTTCTTAATCTCTTTCTTATGCTGCATATGAATGCCAATATGCCCGATTCCTAAAATTACGACGGAAATGAGCATCCACACAACTTTACCATAGATTCCAAGCAGAAAAAAGGCAATCACAGGCAGCGTTGCGCCTGCGACGGGAATGCCAAAAAAGCTACTGTAAAAATCCGCCAATTTCCGATTGCTGCGAAAATAACGGATCCACCATAACTCATACATTGCCATACACAGAAACGCCGCAACCAACCACCATGACCAAGCAGTCCATTCATGCACATTAAAATCGGAAAATATCAACGCGCAAAAGCATGTCAGTGCTTCTCCAGTTCTCTCAAAAAGCAATAATACTTTATTTTCCTGTTCTGCGGTATAACCCTGCGGCATTTTTCTTGTCCAAATGATATTTGGAATGAACAACAGCAGCAAAAATACCAAGCCAATATAAGAAAAACCAAAATTACCTGTCATCTATACCTAACGCTCCTTTATTTCTTTGCAATCACAATCGGCTGATAAAATCCGTTTTCATGCTCTTCTCGCTAACGCTCATTATAGCATAAATCCGCTCAGATTTCATAAATAGTTGAAAAGAAATATAAGAAAAGTGTTTTATTAATAAAGAAGCTTATTGCCTTTCTCACAGATTTCATAAATTTCATCATATTTTTCTTCTATTAACGGCGTAAGTTTCTCCGTCTGTTTTTTCACAATTCTTTTATATATAAAATAGGGAAATACCCAGCCTAAAAATCCCGGTATGGAGAGCAGGATACACAAAATATAATACGGTGGCTGCGCCGTCACTGCAAAAGTTGCTCCCGCTATAAATGCCGTTCCAATAATTCCGAGTGTCATTGCATACATGGCAGCAACCGATGTTTTTGCTTTTTCCAATGCATCAATCTCATTGACACACGCCTCAAAGTTTCTTTGCAGTCTTGTCAGTTCCGCCTTGTTGACAATCTTACGGTTGCGCTTAAGATGCATTGTCATCTTCTGCCTTGATGCTTTCTCCTGTATTTTCCCGTCAAACTCCCAGCCAAAATTCTCATACCCGTCCAACAAAAAAGAAGCCCTGCTACTGTCCGCAACGATTTCCTTATATTCATATCCGACAAAATTTTTTTGCTGTTTTTCCTTAATGTCCATTTCTATAACAACACTCCTTTCAAAGTCTGCCGATTATAATACATGGCTGTCCGCGTCAGCCGTAGGCAATGTCACAGTAAAAGCGCTGCCCTTTCCTTCTTTACTGATCACCTGAATATCTCCTTCCATAAGCTCCAACACCCGTTTCACTAAGGCAAGTCCGAGTCCGTTCCCTTCTTTGGAATGAGAAGTGTCCCCCTGATAAAACTTATCAAAAATATGGTTAATGCTCTCCTTCGCAATGCCGCACCCCGTATCGGAAACCGTAACGGTAACGCGGTTTTCCTCTGCCTTCTGGCAAATCGTGACGCTGCCACCTTTTGGAGTAAACTTGATTGCATTGGAAATCAGATTATTCCAAACTAACTCCAACAGGTTTGCATCTGCCCTAACCAGCGTCGTATCCTCTATCTGTGTTTCCAACACAATCTCTTTTTCGTCCCATGCCTCTTCAAACTGTAAAATACACTCACACAGCTGTCTGCAGATGTCATATTCCTCCACCTCGGGCAAAATGCTTCGGTTTTCTAACTTGTTTAGCTTTAATATATTACCGATCAGGTTGGAAAGTCTTGTCGCCGCACTTTCAATGGACTTTGCATATTCTATTCTCTCCGCATCTTCAATCCGGTTCCTTTGCAAAAGTTCCGCGTAGTTTTTAATAACCGCGATCGGCGTTTTCATTTCATGGGACACGTTGGAAACAAAATCCGTTTTTAAGGTTTCAATGCTGCCCAGCTCCTCCACCATCTTATTGAAATCCATGATCATGTAATCCAAATAATCCAATTTGTCCGATGTATGCAGTGTAGGCACATATACAGAAAAATCCCCCTGAGCAACTTTCGCGGTCGCCTCCGCCATATTGTGCAACGGTATTTCATATGTATTCTTTACTTTTTTCCTTGTATATACCGTAATTCCAGCTGCCGCCATTCCCCAATATAGAATCGGAACAATAGATTGAATGAATGAATTCCACTGAAGTTCATCCATCAACACAATTAATCCAGTATGAATACCAGACATCAAAAGAAGGACACCGCAGTAAATGGCAAAAATGGAAAGTGCAAATCTCCTTTCCTGAATTCGTCCATAATAATTGATTTTGTCATTTTTCATGCAGCACCGCCTTATATCCAAGACCTCTTACGGTCACGATCTTAAATCCGTCACAGGCGGACAATTTATCGCGCAGCTTCGTTACATAGACATCTACCGCCCGAAGACTTGTTTCACTCTCGATGCCCCAAAACTCATCCATAAGCTGTCCTCTTGAAAACGTCTTTTTGGGATAAGACAGCAATTTATATATAATATGAAATTCCCTTGTCGTGAGCGCAATCTCCTCGCCGTCAATCTCCGCACTCATGCCATCTGCATCCAGCACTAAATTCCCTACCGTAATCTTGCGCTCCATCTCAATATTTGCCCGCCGCAACAAGGCACGTACGCGCAAGAGCAATTCATCCAGTTCCACAGGCTTTACCATGTAATCATCAATTCCAAGCTGAAAGCCTTTCTGTTTGGAGGGCAGGTCGTCCTTTGCCGACATAAATAATATCGGAATTGTTTTATTTACCTGCCGCACTGTACGGGCAAATTCAAAGCCGTCAATTTCGGGCATCATGATATCGGAAATAATCAGCTCATACAGACCGTTATACAGTTCGTCGTAGGCATCCTTGGCATTAAAACAGCCCTTTGTCTGAAAACCGCTGTCATTTAAATATGTGCAGACAATCTGGTTCAGTTTTACGTCGTCTTCCACTACCAGTATATGAATCATATACAACCATTCCTTTCTGTGTTCCTTAAACGTGTTGTCGCGTGCACGATCATATAAACAGACATTCCCGTCACAATGATGCATACACCTGCTCCGGTAGATGCCGTCATAATCTTTCGAAACTCCGCATCGTCTCCTGTTCCAAATTGCGTCAGCATGGCAGTTTCCAAGGAAAGCATGGACACCAATGCTGCCGTCAGATTGATCACTTTCGCCGCTGACAAAATCGGACTTCCATACCGCCTGAATTTGATCACATTCCAAACAGCCGTAATCACTGCATAAAACGCATACAGCGCCATAATGTAGATCAGCATTCCCGGATATTCAAAACCGCTGTTTTGACTTACTACAAGGATGATAATCCCCGTCAGTGCAACATTCATAAATAGCAGCATAATCCCACACAAACGGTATCTGCGCCATTCGGAAGCTTTGCTTTTCCCCGCCCGTTTTCGCTCATGATGGAGCAAGGAAAAGCGCATTATGGCAAGCAGAATGTAATATACCGCCAACGATACAAACCACACAGATTTGTATCGGATTCCCGAAAACATTTTAACGCCCACATAGAACAAATTGATAAAAAAACCTTGATACAGAGCAATTTGGGCTCGAAATGTGTCTTCTTTCAAATACCTGCCAACTAAGGGAATTTCCAACACTTTTCTTGTAATCGGATTCTGCTTGACGCCTTTTTGGATCAAGCGCACGACACCTGTTATTCCCGTAATTGTGATAACGAATGCGTATGCTGACAAAAGGTACGCGGCATACGCAATTGCTCGATTTACAGTTTCACTTGTAAGCGCATAGATCACGAGTGCATACGATGGTATTGCAATTAAAAGCGTTGGAAAGGGTGGCAGAAAAAATATTCTTTTTCCTATGTTTTTTATTTTCTGTAAGTTCATCAGACACCTCTTACGTTATAGTATAGCTTCCTTTTGTTTGTGTTTTGTTTGCAAATTGTGTCTAAATTGTGAACAAGATAAAATATTTGTTATTTAAGTCCTTTTATTAATGGGATCAGGCAAAGGAGAACTACGATTCCTGCGACTCCAATAATAATGCCGATAATCATATGGCTCCACACCATTGTAAGGCACATGCCCACGCCGAACAGTAATGCTCCGATAATTCCAATCAGCGTTGCACCGATTGTTTTCCCCGACAATTTTATTGGCGATTTGTTTTCCATTTTTCTCCATATGAGTACCATGGCAAGCAGCACAATCGCACCGATCACTCCCATGATTACTCCCGGCCGGAATGCGTTCCATTCCGGAATCAATGCCATGCACATACCAATTGCAAATAATATTCCTCCAATTGTTCCTAAAATCATTGCTACAAATGTACTCTTTTTCATAACTCAATACCTACCTTTCTTTTTTGGCTTCTCTTTCTTTCTGCTCTGCTGCTAGCCGCGTCTTTGCTTCCTCTACGGTTTCGCCGTCTTTTGTGAGAAAACTGTCCACGAATTTGTCGGCGATTTTGTTGAACCCACCGACAGCGCCTTCCTCGATTTTTTTGTAACCGCCGACCACTCCTTCTTCAATTTTCTTGTAGCCGCTGACAACTCCTTCTTCGATTTTCTTGTTTGCTTCTACGAATTTTGATTTTGACATATCTTTCTTCTCCTTTTCGTTTTCTCTTTGCTTGCTGCTGCGCCAAATGCTGCGACTCCTGCTGCAAAGCATAATACACATAAAAATTTTGCAACTTTTTTTACTGTAATTCGTACAGTTGATTTCATTTGTTTATTCCCTCCATTCTGTAAGATTTATTTTGCATTTGATGATATGAGAATAACGCTTTATTATTTTTGTTTTGTTTGCGTTTTGTTTCTGAAATGTTAATTGTGGGGAATTTTATTCCCTATTGATAACAATAAAATATTATGCTAAAATACCTAACTAGGTTAGCAAATTAACTTGGAGGATAATCACATGAGCACGCGAAAAGACGCCCAAGAATTTATGGAAAAGCTTTATTCAAGCATACCGCGATTTTTTTATAGCGAACTGGAAACTACACAGAGAGGTTTTGGCTTTGTCCTAAGCTATCTGGAACAGGCAAGCAGCGAGGTAAACGCAGGCGACCTATCGAAAAAACTGAATGTCAGTACCGCGCGAATTGCCGCCCTATTAAAAAAAATGGAGCAAAGTGGATTGATCACGAGGCGCACTTCCCCGAAGGACGCCCGAAGAACCGTAGTAGAGATTACGCCTTCCGGCATTGCTTTAGTGGACGGAATGAGAGAACAGACACTTCATAGAATGGAGTTATTGCTTGCTCAAGTCAGCAAAGAAGATTTGGAAACATATATCCGAATTTCACGCCAAATAAAAAAAGT
>JAIEDW010000417.1 GCA_029067805.1 Lachnospiraceae bacterium | reverse complement strand
TGATAAGATCGTGTTTGAGGATGATATGGATTATACGGATATTTATTCGTGCTATATTTCCGATGAGAGCCTTGCACAGCAGATCATTAAGGAATACGAGGAGAGTAAAGCCGAAAGGAAATTTATATACGCCGTGTCCATAGCAAACCATATACAAGGCTTAGATCGTGAACATGACTCTCTAAAGACTTATCCGTATCCGATTTCCGTGAAGCTGGAGAGCGCTTTGGATGAGAAAGATTATATGAATCTGGTAAATTACATCAATGGAATCTATCTCGCCAATGAGGCATTTGAAGAGCTGGCAGCTTATTTTGCGCAAACGGGCGATCCGGTAGTGTTGGTGATGTATGGAGACCATATGCCCGGATTTTCGAAGGAAACGCTGGAATTAATGGGGTTAGGAGGTACGGATCTCGAGACGCAGCGACGCCAATATTCCGTACCAGTGCTGATATGGAGCAGCTTCGAGGCGGACAGGATAGAGCCGGACGGCGAGAACATCAATTATCTGCCGCAAATGCTGCTTGAATATGCGGGGCTTCCGGATACAGATATGTCTCGTATACTGAAGCAGCAGAGGGAAGTTTTAAAAACCAATACGCGTGCACTGGTGGCAGATGATCAAGGGAATGTGCTTGATACATATGATTACAGGCAAAGAGAAGCGGTCCGACATTTCATGGTGGTGGACTATGATATTTTATATGGTTCAGGATCGAGCCGTGAGCGGGTATGGATGCCCTATACCGCAGAAGATTAGGGAAGCGCCCCTCAAAGCGCAAAAAAGCAGAAATGCTTGCAATATTTGTATATTTACGTTAAGATTAGCATAGAAATATATTTTGGGAGCAAAACAGCGATATAAGGATTGTTTTGTAAAGAGAATGGAGGACTTTCATGAGAACTTATTTGGTAACAGGCGGAGCGGGCTTTATCGGTTCCAATTACATTCATTACATGTTCAAAAAATATGATAATGAAATCAGGATCATCAATGTGGACGCACTTACCTATGCAGGCAATCTTGAGAATTTGAAAGGTGTTGAGTCGAGAGAGAATTACACCTTTGTGAATGCGGATATTACGGACAAAGAAGCAATCGCAAAAATTTTTGCGGAGAATGATATTGACAGAGTGGTTCATTTTGCGGCGGAGAGCCATGTTGACAGGAGTATCCGAAATCCCGAAGTATTCGTACAAACAAATGTTCTCGGAACGGCAGTTATGTTAAACTGCGCAAAAGCCGCATGGGAGAAGGAGGACGGTACGTTCAAAGAGGGAAAGAAGTTCCTTCATGTGTCTACAGACGAGGTTTATGGTTCGCTTGAAAATGACGGGGAATATTTCTATGAAACAACCCCCTATGCGCCGCACAGCCCGTATTCGGCAAGCAAGGCGTCTTCGGACATGCTTGTAAAAGCATACATGGATACCTATAAGTTCCCGGCAAATATTACAAACTGTTCCAATAATTACGGACCCTATCAGTTCCCCGAGAAACTGATACCGTTGATCATCAACAATGCGCTTCAGGGAAAAGAGCTTCCCGTGTACGGCGACGGAAAGAATGTGCGCGACTGGCTTTATGTGGAGGACCATGCAAAGGCAATCGACATGGTACAGGAAAAGGGCAGACTTTTTGAAACATATAATGTAGGAGGCCACAACGAAAAGCAGAATATTGAGATCATCAATATTATCATCGAAACGCTTCAGGAGATGCTTGCCGATGACGATCCAAGAAAGAAACTGGTATCCAAGGATTTGATCACCTATGTCGAGGATAGGAAAGGACACGACAGGCGCTATGCGATTGCGCCCGATAAGATTAAAGCGGAGATTGGCTGGGAGCCCGAAACCATGTTCAAGGACGGCATCAGGCAGACAATTCAGTGGTACTTTGAGCATGAGGATTGGATGAAGAATGTCACAAGCGGTGACTATCAGAAATATTACGCAGAAATGTATCAATAAAGATAGCGGAAGGAATGTCAAAAAAGGACATTCTTTTCTGCGTTCTTTATGGAGTTTAATAGAATTGGAGGTTTTACGGTTATGAAAGGAATCATTTTAGCGGGCGGTTCCGGCACCAGACTTTATCCGCTCACGAAAGCAATTTCAAAGCAGATTATGCCGGTATATGACAAACCGATGATTTATTATCCCCTCTCAACACTGATGCTTGCGGGGATTCGGGATATTTTGATTATTTCGACGCCAAGAGATTTACCTGTATTTGAGGAGCTTTTCGGAACGGGAGAGCAGCTTGGACTCAATATGCAGTATGCCATACAGGAGCAGCCGAGAGGTCTTGCCGACGCATTTATTATCGGTGCGGATTTCATCGGGAAGGATTCAGTAGCGCTTGTGCTCGGTGATAATATTTTCTATGGTCAGAGCTTTTCAAAGCTGCTGCAAAGAGTGGCGGCAAAAGAGAGCGGCGCGACGATTTTCGGATACTATGTAAGAGACCCCAGAGAGTATGGCGTTGTGGAGTTTGACGAGAACGGAAGGGCGATTTCGATTGAAGAAAAGCCTCAAAATCCAAAGAGCAATTACGCGGTTCCGGGACTTTATTTCTACGACAATGACGTGGTGGAGATTGCGAAGAACGTAAAACCCTCGGCAAGAGGAGAGATTGAGATCACGAGCATCAATAATGAGTACTTACAGCGCGGCACGCTTTCCGTGGAAACGATGGGGCGCGGCTTTGCGTGGCTGGATACGGGAAATCACGATTCCCTTCTTGACGCGTCCGATTTTGTGTGCGCGTTCCAGAAAAGACAGGGATTATATATATCATGTATTGAGGAGATTGCCTACAAGAGAGGCTTTATCACCAAAGAGCAGCTTTTGAAGCTTGCCGAGCCATTAATGAAGACGGAATACGGAAAATATCTGGTAGAGGTTGCCAATGGACTCTAAAGCAAAACAAATTGCCCTCCTGATCGTTCTTGGCGCGATGGTTGTCGTTATGGCAGCTGTAGTGGCGGTGAATTTCAAGAACTTGACGGGCAAAGGGAAGAAAAACGGACAGGATGTCGTGGAGGCTCCGGGACAGGGAATTGAGGAGGACGGCAAGGTAAGCGGCGCCGATCTGTCGGCGTTTTTAAGAGATGATGCGTTTTTTGACAGTGATGCGTCACAGACCGTCACGGCGGAGGATGTGCGCGTCGACGGGGACGGAAATCCGATCAAAGAGCTTACACTGCTTGCAAGTTCCGTAGAGCGCGATATTCGAGTAAAAGTGATCGATGACAAAGGCAATACGGTAATCGGACAGGAATTTACTGTGGTTGTGGAGGATACAGGCGCGTATGTCGATGAGGACAAGGACGGTGTAATCCGCATTTCCGATATCAAGCCGGGAGAGTATAAGGTATCGTTAAATGCGGTAGACGGCTATGATGTGCCTGCGGATCCGGTCAATGTCCGCGTGAAGTCAATTGTATCTTATACGGTGATTGACGATATTGAGTTTTTCGTTCACTCCGAGGACGAGGTGGACGTTGCAAAGGACGACACGGAAAACGATGAAATTGACAGCATGGACGAGGACGATACGCAGTATACTGCGCTCCTTGATATGGAGGAGGAGCGTGAAAATGCCGTACAGCTCGGGATTGACGTGTCAAAGTGGAATAAAGAGATCGATTGGGAAATCGTGAAAGCAGAAGGCGTGGATTTTGCGATTATCCGCTGCGGATACAGAGGATCGACCTCAGGATGGCTGATCGAGGATCCCTATTTCTTTAAAAATCTTGAAGGCGCAAGAAAGGCGGGCATCAAGGTAGGCGTTTACTTCTTTACACAGGCGGTTGACTTAGTCGAGGCTGTGGAAGAGGCGAGTATGGTCGTGTCGCTTTTGGGCGATACGAAATTGGACTACCCTGTATTCATTGATACGGAGGGCGCAGGCGGAAACGGAAGGGCGGATAACCTGGATCCGGGAACGCGCACGGCAGTTGTCAACGCGTTCTGCAAGACCATTGAAAATGCGGAAATGACGGCGGGCGTGTACGCGAGCAGAAACTGGTATCTGAATAACCTCAACAGGGATGAATTAAACGACCAGAAGGTATGGCTTGCCGAGTACAGACAGACGCCGGAGTATGACGGACATTATGACATGTGGCAGTATACCTCAAGCGGTTCGGTTGCCGGTATTGAGGGACGCGTGGATTTGAACATAAGCTATTTGGGAATTGATTAGGTGAAATTTTTAATTTTGGAAAGGAGCATCATTATCAAAATGGGGAAAATTACGGTAGAGGAATGTATCACTGACGGAATGGTGATTGAGGGATTAAAGGTGATCACACCGCAAGTGTTTGGAGATAACAGAGGTTATTTTATGGAAACCTACAACTACAATGACTTTAAGGCGGTGGGGATTGACCATGTATTTGTTCAGGATAACCAGTCGGCGTCAAAGAAGGGCGTGCTGCGCGGACTTCATTTTCAGAAGGAGTTTCCACAGGACAAGCTTGTGCGCGTGGTGCGTGGCGAGGTGTTTGACGTGGCAGTCGATTTGCGTAAGGGTTCTAAGACATACGGAAAATGGTACGGCGTGCTGTTGTCGGAGGAGAACAAAAAGCAGTTCTTTATTCCGAAGAATTTTGCACATGGTTTTTTGGTATTGTCGGATTATGCGGAGTTTTGCTATAAATGTACGGACTTTTACCACCCGAACGATGAGGGCGGTCTTTTGTGGAGTGATCCTGAGATTGGCGTAGAATGGCCGATCCCTGACGGAATGGAGCTGCTCTTGTCCGATAAGGATCAAAAGTGGGGTTCAATAAAGGATTTGAATTGATTATGAAGAAATTGTTTTCCCTTCCGGCAGAGCTTTGGCAGTCGCGAAGGCTGATTTGGAAGCTTGCGAAAAACGACTTTAAAAACCGGTATGCCGGTTCGTATCTCGGGCGTGTATGGGCGTTTACGCAGCCTGTCGTCACGGTTTTGCTCTATTGGTTTGTGTTTGGGCATATCATGATGGCGGATAAAAAAGAGATATTAACAACAGGCGTGGAAGCGCCGTATGTGCTTTGGCTGACCGCAGGCTTGGTGCCGTGGTTTTACTTTAACGAGGCGTTAAATAACGGAACAACCTCGTTACTGGAGTACAGCTATCTTGTGAAAAAAGTCGTTTTTAAGATTAGCATCATACCGATCGTAAAGCTGATTGCGGCATTGTTTACGCACCTCTTTTTTGTGTGCTTTATGCTTTTACTGTATTTTCTGTATGGCTACAAGCCGGAAATTTATCTGATTCAGCTTTTGTATTATACATTCTGTATGTTCATATTGACGCTTGCCTTAAGCTACAGCACTTGTGCAATCGTTATTTTTTTCAGGGATTTATTACAGATTATCAATATTGCGCTGCAAGTGGGTATGTGGGCGACGCCTATTTTGTGGAATATTTCAATGTTGAGTGGCAATCCGCTGTTACAGAAAATATTAAAATGCAATCCGGTATTTTACATTGTAAACGGATACCGGGAGGCGATGTTTGGGCGGACATGGTTCTGGGAGAATATGGGAGCGACTGTCGGGTTTTGGGCGCTGACAGTGGCGCTGTTTTTGCTCGGAGCGTATATTTTCCGCAGATTAAAGGTGCATTTTGCGGATGTGCTGTAACAAGAAAAGATAAAAAACGGGTGTTTTTAAATAGGGGATTCAAATGGGAGAAAACAAGGGGCAAACCGGAATTCCGGTGGCAATTTCAGTCGAAAAGGTATGCAAGGTATACAAGCTCTATGATAAGCCAAAGGACAGAATGCTTGAGGCATTGGGGCTGACAAAAAAGAAAAAGTACACAGAGCATTTTGCGCTTTCAGACGTAAGCTTTGACGTAAAACAGGGCGAATGCGTCGGCATTATCGGCACAAACGGCTCCGGTAAATCGACGATTTTAAAAATAATAACAGGTGTTCTTAATCCGACGAGCGGAACCGTCAAGGTGGACGGCAGGATTTCCGCGTTGCTTGAACTTGGAGCGGGATTCAATCAGGAATATTCCGGAATGGAGAATATTTACCTAAACGGCACGATGAACGGCTTCACGGAACAGGAGATTGAAGCGAGAATGCAGGATATCCTTGATTTTGCGGATATCGGCGACTATGTATACCAGCCTGTTAAAACGTACTCGAGCGGTATGTTTGTGCGCCTTGCGTTTTCTGTGGCGATCAACATCGATCCGGAAATCTTGATCGTTGACGAGGCGCTTTCCGTGGGAGATGTGTTCTTTCAGGCAAAGTGTTACCACAAATTTGAAGAATTTAAAAAAATGGGAAAGACAATCATCATCGTAAGCCATGATCTGAGCAGTATCGCGAAATACTGTGACAAGGTAATTTTGTTGAACCAAGGGATTAAACTGGGCGAAGGTCAGCCAAAAGAGATGATCGATGATTTTAAACGTGTGCTTGTAGGTCAATATGAGCTGCCGGCGTCGAAGTCGGAACAAAGCCTTTTAAATGACGCAGAGGTGCAGGAGGCAGTAAAAAACGATTTCGAGCGGAAGAAAGCGCAGACAAGCGATGCACAACAAGCATTGGAAGAGAGTGTCAAAACGCTCGAATACGGCACAAAAGAGGCGGAAATTGAGGCGTTTTATCTCGTAGACGACCACGGTACG
>JAIEDW010000416.1 GCA_029067805.1 Lachnospiraceae bacterium | reverse complement strand
CTTGCCGCAACCGCTCCGCTTGCGACAACAGTCACCTGGTCGCCCTGAATGACACACTGATTAATGGTAACAGTTTCGCCCGCTGCCATAACTGTCATCTGTATCATGAATACAGTGAGCGCAGTTAAAAGCATTCCCAATTTCCACTTTTTCTTCATTTCATTCCCTCCATTGTTAAAATATCGTGTTTATAAGAATGTTTCGCTACGTAGTTTACCATAGCATAAGTTGGAATTTTTTTCAACACTTTTGTATATATTTAACAAAAATCCAATCTTAAGTTGACATAATTTACAGCATCATTCCTATTTCCAGGTAAATCGGCAGCGCCTTAAAGAATACCATGTAAACCGCGCTTCCGATTGCGATAAACAGAGCAAATGCCACACCCAAATTTACCAACAGCTTCGGTATCTCATAACTTTTTATTTTTAGAGCGGCCAGCCGTTCAATTCCCCTGACTGTATAATACATGATCGGAATGAGTGACGGCAGGATATATCTTCCCTGATGCTGATAGTTCATGGTATATGCATAGTCAATCATAATGATCAACGGAAGGACTGCACACAGAACCATATTCAGATGAAAGAACACCTGTTTGAACTTCATTTTCCGCATATCCTTGTCAAAAATCCATGCGGCAGCAAAGCCCACTATCCCCGCACCGAAAAACAGCTTATAAGACAGATACGTCCAATAATTTCCCCGAATACTAAGCGACCCGAACACCGCAATAAAACTGTCATAAAGACATTGGAAAAATCGATTCTCTTTCAGCATCTGATAAATACCAATCCCCTTTGCCTGATAAGTGTTTAGCGGGCTTGTTTCCTCCAAAGAGTACAGTAGTGCAAGGCATTCCTTTGTCTTTAATCCAAGAATATCTCCGTCAAGCACAAAATAGGATCTGACAAACCACCAGCCCGCACCGATCAAGACAATGACACTGGTAAAAATCCCATATTTCATCATATTGTTCCAATCAATGCGCCATCTGTCCTTTTTGCTGATAAAGGCAGCCACAAACAAAAACATACTGCACAAGATATATCCGTACGCATTATAATAAGAAAGCGCACATAAGATAATCCCGACACCAAGCCACGCGCAGTTTTTATAATCAAATCCGTCTTGATAAGCCCACACAAGCGCATACAAAATGACAGCCGTAGAAAGCATACAGCATGAGTCTGTATTGATATAGGTATGTACAAAAAGTCCTTCCGGCAGATACATCACCGCAAAACAGAACAACCACCTAAAACGATTGTCTTCAAAAACCCGTTTCCCCAGAAGATACACGACCCAAGCCATCAAAAGTCCGAAAAAAACGTTAATCACACGCCCCGCATAAAGCAGCATCAGCTCGGAATCCGTAAACAGATTGACAAATCGCATAAAGTACCCCTGAATAATATACGGAAGCACATTGTACAAACCATAGGAAAACCCGCATCCTGTAATTCTGACCTCCTCCTCCAACCCCGTCGGAAGGGTTCCATTTTCGCATATAAATTTTGGAATCAGCATTCTGAAATACTCATCCGGAGGGCTTAATGGAACCTCCGAAACAGGATCGACATGCGGCTGATAAAGCATCAGCGTCATCGCCATTACAAAAAATCCAATAAAATAAACCACACAAATAAGCCTTTCTATATTTATGTTCTTGCTCTTTTGCATCTCTTTCTCCACCTGTAATCTCCTTTATGGTTTATCTTTAGTTTATCTTTTCGCTTCTCCGACAAGCAAACAAAGCCACTTCATTCTCCGCATTGCTTCTACAATGACCACCGACGCAAGCAGTACAAGCGCCGTTTCCGCCAGATTTACTCCATACTGCGGCTCCCAATCCACCGTGATCGGGTGAACGACATGCAGCACCAGATATCCGGAAATAATATAGATACCGAGCCCTCTCTGCCCAAGATACGCAAGCAACCGCACCAAACAATCCCACTTTCCACACAGGTCAAGCAAGATTCTCCATGCCAAAATCCAGAAAACAATCCCACAAAATCCCACAAGAAATCTGTAACCGTCAATCTGTAGCTGCACGATATAATTTTTCCCGATCAGCTTATATCCGGTGAGATAAATAAAAGAATCTGCGGTAAAAAACGAAGTCAACGTGATAAACGCAAGTCCGCTCACCAAAAGCGCCAAGCCCACTTTTAACCTTTCTCCATGAAAGATTTCCCGAAAGAACCTTGTTGATGACAACCGCTCCCGATTCTTATTCGCGTAAAATCCGATCAGATAATATGGCAGCATATATTTATACGCATTCAGTCCCATTCCGTCCGGCGTAAAAAACATTGCCACAAAAATCAGAATATAAATCCAAATCGAATCCCGAAGCCGATAATGCATCAGACAGACCAGCAAAAAAGAATACAGAATCGCCCATAAAAACCAGAAATTCGTCAATATCCCGACCAAAACGTCTTTCAGTAAAACGCTAAAGCCCAAATACGGATAGGTCCCCATGGCAAACATGTACACAAACTCAAGCAGTTTCCAAACGATATTCGGCATGATTAGGTAAATGCACTTCTTTTTTATCATGTTTTTCCTGTCCACTGGGGTTTGTGCCCTTTGAACACTGTTCCACGCATAATATCCGCTGATCACCATGAACAACGGCATGTGGAAGCTGTATATAAACTGATACCATCGATCATTAAAATAACATGCGTTCTCTAAATATGCCAGCCCACTCCCTGCCTGAATACAATGCCCCAGCACTACCAGAACAATTCCAAATCCCTTTAAAACATCCGGCAGAACATCTCTTTGGCGTTCCTCCATCCTCAATACCCCTTTTCATACCCTAATCACTCAGTTTTACGATCACACAGTCCGCCGTTTCCCGCACCGAATCTGCTGCCGGCCAGCTTTCCATAGCTGTCCCCTCTGTCTTTGCCGCCTCAACAAGCTCCACAGATGGCGCCGCATAATCAAATCCCATTGTTTTAAAGTACCCCAGTATCCGCAAGGAATTGAAATAATCAGGCGTATCGACGGGCACTCCCTCGATATAGGCAAATTCATAAACAGAATAACTTAAATATGACGCCGCTTCCCGCTTTGTATAACAGGAGGCATTCGTTTTTGCGTCCATGTGTCCCAAAAACACAACAGGCTTTTCGCCGTCTTGCGTATCCATATCGGAAAGCCTTGTCATCATCTGTACCGCGATCGTTTTATCCGCATCCCGAATAATGTCCTGTGTGTAAAAAAGCCGCATCAAAACCGCGCTTTGACAGCACATAAAAATCACGCCCAAAAGGATACACACCGTATATCGGTACACGCCGCACTCCTTAAACCACAATGCCATAAACACCCATATTACAGCGCATACAAAAGGAAGCATACACTGCGCTCTGTAAGGGGAGGGCGTTCCCATCGCGATTGCAAGGAAAAACAAAGACGCCAAAAGACCGCCAATTCCTATCAGATACGGAACAAATTTTTTTCTGTTATCAATAAAAGTCCATACGAGAAACAAAATACTGCACAAAACACAGCCAAGATATGTAATCGGATAAAATACATCAAGCGCAAATAAAATACGTTTGATATATGCAAGAAGATTCAAGATCACACTTCTTACATCGCCCGAAAGCCAGCCGATCTGACTGCTTAAATAATTGCCGTTGCTGAAAAACAACTGTACGATCAGCTCATAAACGATAAAACTGACACAAAAATGAAGAATCTCATTTTTTACAAGACGCTTTCTTTCCGTTTTACTGCATTCCGATATGGAGAACAGATAAACGGCAATATAAAGGCAGATCATAAGATTGACCATAGACTGATAAATCCCAAAAGCAAACACTGCAAGGAAAATCGCAAGAATATAGGCAGAATATTTTTTCTTCTTTATAAATAAGTAAAAATATCGTGTTGCAAGTACCGCCAAAAGCATTGCAAATACAACTTCAAACGATTGGAAGCGAAACATAAACTGATCCGCATAGGTGGGAAAGAACAAGAACAGACTGACAAAAATAAAGCTTGTCCCATCGCCAATCTGCCTGTTCAACACGGAAAAAAGGTATGCGGTTGACATGCCAAGCAGCCAAAGCGCCGCCAGATAAAGCGCCGCTTCAAAATAAGGGTTGTACCAGTTATTTCCGATCAGATACTTTAATGCGATCAAACCAAAGCGTCCGATACTGTCCCAGTTATAAACCGTATGCGCATTGTTTAAGATCACTTCCGCATCAATATAAAAATTCGTAGAAAAAGCTTGTTTTCCGTAAATAAGCGCGACAGCCGCAGCAAGCGCAAAGCTGAGAAAAAAATGCTTTTTGATATATTGTACCAACTCATTTATCGGCTCTGACAGACACTTTAAATCCATTGTCGCTTTCCTCTTATGTTTCTTCCTCTAAGAATTTGCAAGCCGCATTGTCAAAGATATTCTCTTCTTTTGCAAATCCACATCCAATACCTTTACATCCACGATATCGCCGACACTGACTGCCTCAAGCGGATGCTTGATATATTTTTCCGTAATCTGTGAGATATGCACAAGTCCGTCCTGATGAACGCCGATATCCACAAACACACCAAAATCAATCACGTTTCTGACCGTTCCTTTTAAGATCATGCCGGGCTTTAAGTCCTTCATATCCAAAACATCACTGCGCAAAATTGGCTTTGGCATATCCTCTCTGGGATCTCTTGCGGGCTTTTCAAGCTCTTTTAAGATATCCGTAAGCGTAATTTCACCTATTCCAAGCTCTTCTGCCATTTTTGCCTTATCTTTGACACGCTTTTCAAGACTTCCCGCAACTGTTGGCGTTGTCGGTTCATTTGTGTCATTATTTTGTGAACTGTTCATATCTGAAACTTCCATCTGCCCAAGCGCCGCAGCAAGCGCTTTTCCCATCGCCGTATTCGTATTGCGAATCACAATGTTTGGCTTTTTATTGCGATTGTTCTTATTTTTATCCCGATTTGCGTTCTTCGTCTTTGTCGTTTTAGCAAGCGCCGCGTTCTTTTGTATTTCCTTTAAGTCCTCCATGGACAAGCCCAACTTTTGCAAAAGCTGCATCGCCGCGGCATACGATTCGGGGTGCACACTCGTCGCGTCAAGCGGATTCTCACCGTCGGTTATCCGCATAAATCCCGCGCACTGCTCATACGCTTTCGGACCAAGCTTTGCCACTTTCAAAAGCTGCTTTCTGTTGGTGAATCTTCCGTTTGTTTCACGGTAATCCACAATATTTTTTGCAATCGTTTTGTTGATACCGGAGATATATTCCAACAGGGAAGCTGATGCGGTATTCAAATCAACCCCGACCTTATTTACCGAATCTTCTACCACGCCGTTTAACGCTTCGCTTAACTTTTTCTGATTCATATCGTGCTGATACTGTCCCACACCGATTGATTTCGGATCAATCTTTACGAGTTCTGCAAGCGGATCCTGCAAACGTCTTGCGATCGACGCCGCGCTTCTTTGTCCCACGTCAAAATTGGGGAACTCCTCCGTGGCAAGCTTACTTGCCGAATAGACGGACGCGCCCGCTTCGTTTACGATCACATACTGTACGGGCATATCAAGCTCTTTGATCAATTCTACGATCACCTGTTCCGACTCTCTCGATGCCGTACCGTTTCCTACGGAAATCAAACCGACATTGTATTTGCTGATGAGCTTTTTCAGTTCCTTTTTTGACTCCTCCACCTTGTTTTGCGGTGCAGTCGGGTAAATTACCTTTGTATCAAGCACTTTGCCAGTAGCGTCAACTACCGCAAGCTTGCAGCCTGTACGAAAAGCCGGATCCCAGCCTAACACAACCTTTCCGGCGATTGGCGGCTGCATCAGTAACTGCTCCAAATTCTTTCCGAATACGGAAATTGCACCGTCTTCCGCCTTTTCCGTAAGTTCATTTCTGATATCGCGCTCAATTGCGGGCGCGATCAGTCTTTCATAGCTGTCCTTTATCGTTTCCTGTAACGCGGGCGTTGTATTCTCGTTTTCCTTTATGATTACCTTAGTTTCAAGATAACGGATAATGCGTTCCACAGGAGCTTCAACTTTAACGTTGAGAATCTTTTCTTTCTCCCCACGGTTTACGGCAAGCACTCTGTGACCCGCCACCTTACTTACGGGCTCCTCGAAATCATAGTACATTTCATAGACGCTCTGCGCCTTTTCATCTTTTGCCTGACTGATCAGTTTCCCTTCCTCAAAGGTTGCCTCACGAATATAAGCTCTGTGATCGGCATTGTCCGATATCTGCTCGGCAATAATATCCATGGCTCCCTGAAGCGCCTCTTTAACATTCTTTACTTCCTTCTCCTCGTCAACAAAAGGCTCCGCCTCCTCAAACAGGGATTTCTGCGTTTCCTGCGCAAGAATAATTTCTGCAAGCCCTTCCAGTCCCTTTGCCTTTGCCACGCTCGCCCTTGTTTTTCTTTTTGGTCTGTATGGAAGGTATAAATCCTCAACCGCTACCATCGTTTCCGCCGCAAGAATCTTCTCTTTCAGCTCGTCCGTGAGCATTCCCTGTTCTTCAATACTGCCAAGCACCTGTTCCTTTTTTTCCTCAAGATTTCGAAGGTATCCCAGCCGCTCGTTTAAGTTTCGCAGTACCTCATCATTCAAGGAACCTGTGACCTCTTTTCGATATCTTGAAATGAAGGGAATGGTATTTCCCTCGTCAATCAGCTTTACGGCAGCTTCCGCCTGCCATTTCTCTATGTTCAATTCTTCTTTTAATTTTAAAATAATATCCATTGTTTTATCCCTTTTCCCGTATTTATTGTCACGGTCGATGCCGCCCCTTTATTATATGCTAAATCGTTTCGCTGTTCAAGAAAACTTTTCCATTTTCATTGTTTTCTTGCAGTCGGCATGTTATGATATATGCTAAAGACCAAAATCGGACGAAAAATCCAAAGAACGGAGGATTGTAAATGGATCAACCACAATACAAAAACAATTACGAGCTGAAACTGCTCGCGCGCAGACAAATGAACGGACGCTTTGGTATCCTTATGGGAACGCTGTTTATCCCCTTTCTGATATCCTTTTTTATCCTTGAAATTGTGACGACCCCCAACTATATCGTCAACTATGTATTGCGCTTTATTGCCCAGATCATCCTCTCCGTTTTAAATGTGGGCACTGTATTGATCTATATGAAATGCGCCTGCAATATGCCGACAAAGATTAAGGACTTGTTTCACGGGTACCAGAACAACACTGCTGTCGCTTTGAAACTCGGCGCTTTGTTTGTATTGATTGACACAATCTGCACGATACCGAGCGATATTTTAAGCATCTCCATTTTAAATTCGGCGGAGCTGGTCATGCCGGAGATCACAGAAATGACTACGATCAATGAAGTTACTGAGTTTTACAGCAATTTCTACAGCATTATGGGGCAATACTACGGTGTAACGCTTTTGTGTACCCTCGTGGCATTCTTTATCAAACTGGCGTTTGTTCCCGCTTACTATATGATGCTCGACTTTCCCGATTGGAGCGCTGGCACTGTTCTCAAAAAAAGTATGGAAATCATGCGGGGAAACAAACTTCGGTACGTTGGCTTACGGCTTACCTTCATCCCCGGTATGCTCTTATCCGTATTTACATGTGGTCTGACTATGATCTGGCTTGTACCCTATATGCATCTGGCAGATGCCAACTTTTATCTTGATATCATGAATGTCAGAAACAAGTCAATGTCATTGTAGGAAGATTGCAATATATTTTTTCTATTTCGGATTTTGTTGCAAGATTTTCGGAAAACGCGCTTGCGCTGCCCGATGCCAGACCCATTTTGAAGGCATGTGCATAGTCGCGTTTTTCGCACCACCCTGCAAGGAATCCTGCAACCATCGAATCACCCGCGCCGACCGAATTTTTTACCGTTCCTTTCGGCGCGTCACAAAGAAACACTTCTTTATTCTCCGCAATCAGCACGGCTCCTTCTTCCGCCATGGATACCAAAACATTTCTCGCGCCTTTTTCCTGAAGTTTTTTTGCGTATGGAACGACCTCTTCCCGCGATGCAAGCGTCACGCCAAACAGTTCTCCCAGCTCGTAATTGTTTGGTTTTACAAGAAACGGTTTGTACAGCAATACATTCAGCAGCAAATCCTTTGTCGCATCAACGACAATGAAAATATCTCGGTCCGCAAGCATTTCCATAATATCCTGGTAGCACGAATCCGGCATGGACGCCGGGATACTTCCCGCAAGAACTAAGATATCTCCGTTTTTGAGCAGATTAAGCTTATCCATCAGTTTTGACAGCGATTCTTTGTCAATCACGGGACCCGCGGCATTAATCTCCGTTTCTTCCATGGATTTTATTTTGACATTGATTCTTGAAATCCCATCTTTTAACGCAATAAAATCACTTCTGCCGCCGCACGCCTCAAAACTTCGTTTAATTTCCGCTCCCGTAAATCCCGCGATAAATCCAAGCGCTGTATTCTCCAAACCAAGGTTATTTAAAACGGTTGAAACATTAAGCCCCTTTCCGCCGGGCAAAAGCTGTTCATATGCCGCGCGGTTCGTCTTTCCCTGTTCAAGCTTTTCAACGCCGATCGCATAATCAAGCGCCGGATTGAATGTAACTGTATAAATCATGTGAATACTCTGCTCCTTTCCCATCAGTTGCGCGATAATGTATAAAAACGGTTAAAGTCACTGATGATTTCAACCGTTTTTAATGCAATATGATATTTATTGTCTGTTATAATAATCGATGCTTGTTAAAAAATATGTTCTAATATAACCATCCCTAGAAACGACGACAAACTCCCTTGTACTCTCAACATAATATACATCATCTCCGTCCTCCGCCTCAAGTTTATGAAGCGCGTTCGGATTTTGAATCACATTGTTCGCACCGAGCAGATATTCTTCTTCCGTAGCATAGGGAAATTCTGCCCCGTGCTTTTGAAAATGTTCTGTAAGATACTGCGGCTTTCTAAACTGATAAGTTGCCGTCTGCGTTTCCGGCGCCGCATCTAATTCGTTTTCAATTACGGTTACCGGAACGGTTTCGTTTTGTGGTATATCCGTATCCGGCTGTGGTTGTGGCTGAGCCTGGGGCTGCTCCTCTGCCTTTTTCTCCGGTTCTTTGGTAGGCTGTTCCTTTATCGGTTCTGGTATGGATTGTACGGATTGTGTATTCGATAGAGCCGTTTGTTCGCTTACCAAAGTGTTTTCGGAAGGAAGCGAGAGCTTATTCTTAATAAAAACAACAAGAAGAATGAACAATACCGCTACGGCTGCGACTACAACATAACTCTTATCATTTCTGTTCCGATTATTATGATTGTCATTCCATGACGCGCCACCTGTACCGCTGCTTGGTCTTACGGTTTTTTGCTGCTGTCCTGTCTGACTACTGTATCCTTTGTTCTTTTCCCGGCAGGATTTACAGCGTTTCGGAAGTTCCAGGCCTTTACTTTTATAAAAACTGATCTCACTTTCCGGCAGTTCAAATTCTTTGCCGCACTGTTTGCATGTCCTTTTCATCAATAACGCTCCTTTAATTTGCGCCGCCGCTCTTCCACTTCAAAAATGCGTTGATAAACCCGTCCAAACTACCATCCATCACTGCATCGACGTTTCCCGACTCAAAATTGGTCCTGTGATCTTTCACCATAGTATAGGGCTGCATCACATATGAGCGGATCTGATTTCCCCAACCAATTTCTTTTACCTCGCCCCGGATATCGGAAAGCTTTTCCGCGTTCGCTTCCTGTTTTAATAAAAACAGTTTCGCTTTCAACATCTGCATCGCTTTATCCTTGTTCTGAAACTGTGATCGTTCGTTCTGACATTGCACTACCGTTCCCGTCGGAATGTGAGTAATTCGAATTGCCGACGAAGTCTTATTGATATGCTGACCACCCGCACCGCTGCTTCGGTACGTGTCAATCCGCAGATCGTCCTCATTGATCTCAACGTCCAAATCTTCTTCAATATCGGGCATGACATCAAGTGATACAAATGATGTCTGCCGCTTTCCCTGTGCATTAAACGGCGATATGCGCACAAGTCTGTGCACGCCCTTCTCCGACTTCAAATAGCCATAAGCATTCTCACCGTTTACCTGAAACGTGATCGACTTGATACCGGCTTCATCTCCATCGAGAAAATCAAGCACATCAATCGAAAAGCCCTTGCGCTCCGCCCATCTCGTATACATGCGATAGAGCATTCCTGCCCAGTCACAGCTCTCCGTGCCGCCCGCGCCCGCATTTAATTTCAAAATCGCATTACATTTGTCATACTCCTCCGATAAGAGGGTACCGATACGAAGCGCTTCAAAGATTGTTATAAAATTATCAAGTTCTTCTCTGATTTCCTGTACCATCTCGGCATCTTCCGCCTCGTATGCCATTTCAATCAGCGTTTCAATGTCCTCATACTGCGTTTTTAGGGCATTGCACTCTTCTACCTTATCCTTTAACTGCTTCAGTTCTTTCATCTGTTTGTTGGAGCGGTCAGGGTCGTCCCAAAAACCGGGCGCCTCCATCTCACGTTCCAACTCTTCTATTCGCTTTTCCTTGCTTGCAAGGTCAAAGTGAATCCCTCACTTCCGCTAATGGACTTTCGTATGTCTGCAGCTCCTGTTTCATCTGGTCGAGCTCTACCATCGCGTTCACCACCTTTATTATATATAATCCTGTATTTATTTTAACTCTTTCGGCCGCAGCACATCTTATATTTTTTGCCGCTTCCGCATGGACAGGGATCGTTCGGGTATACCTTTGCCTCCGCCCGCATCTTCGGACCTTTCTGCAAGGTATCGTCCTTATTTGTGCCGGTAACCTTTGCGACCTCCTCACGCTCTACTTTCTGCTCTACCTTGACATGGAGCAGTAAGCGCACTGTTTCCTGTTTCATGCTCGCAATCATCGCGTCAAACATATCGTAACCGCTCATTTTATACTCTACAAGCGGATTCTTCTGACCATAAGCTTGTAAGCCGACACCCTGACGGAGCTGATCCATGTCATCAATGTGATCCATCCATTTTCGGTCAATGACCTTTAACAGGATCACACGCTCTATCTCACGAATGTTCTCCGGTTCGGGGAACTCTGCTTCCTTACTCTCATAAAGCTTGACTGCCTCTTCTTTGAGCTGATGCTTTACACCGTTCTTCGTCTTTTTGGTGATCCTGTCAAGCTTAACAGGCTGGAGCGGTATGATCGGAAGAAGAAGGGTATTTAATTCCTTCAAATCCCAGTCCTCCGGGTCCAGATCATCATTAATTGCAGTATCTACCGAACTTTCCACAATATCCGTAATCATCTTATAGATGAAATCACGCATACTCTCGCCGTTTAACACGCGGCGGCGCTCCTCATAAATAATCTCTCTCTGCTCGTTCATGACCTGATCGTACTCAAGGAGATTCTTTCGGATTCCAAAGTTGTTACTCTCTATCTTTTTCTGCGCATTCTCGATTGCGCTTGTGAGCATCTTATGCTCAATCTCCTGTCCCTCGGGAATGCCGAGTGCGTTAAACATATTAATTAGACGCTCCGAACCGAACAATCGCATCAGTTCGTCTTCAAGCGAGATATAAAATCTGGACATACCCGGATCACCTTGTCGTCCCGAACGTCCACGCAGCTGATTGTCGATACGTCTCGACTCATGACGCTCGGTACCGACGATCAAAAGTCCTCCCGCCGCCCTTGCCTCTTCATCAAGCTTGATATCGGTACCACGTCCTGCCATGTTGGTGGCAATCGTAACAGCGCCATGCTGACCTGCATCTGCGACAATTTCCGCCTCAAGCTCATGGAACTTCGCATTCAACACTTTATGCTGTATTCCGCGCTTTGTAAACAGTTTACTCAATTCCTCACTCGCATCAATGGTAATCGTACCGACAAGCACCGGCTGACCCGTTTCATGCGCCGCCTCAACCGCATCTACGATTGCGTGAAGCTTTTCTTTCCTCGTCTTGTATACACTGTCCTGTTGATCTATTCGAATAACAGGGCGGTTTGTCGGAACGACAACAACATCCATTCCGTAGATATCCCGAAACTCTTTTTCCTCGGTCTGCGCGGTACCCGTCATACCACATTTTTTCTCAAATTTATTAAAGAAATTCTGGAACGTGATGGTCGCAAGCGTCTTGCTCTCACGTTTTACTTTTACATGTTCCTTTGCTTCGATCGCCTGATGCAGTCCGTCAGAATAACGGCGTCCGGGCATGATACGACCCGTAAACTCATCGACGATCAATACCTGATCATCCTTCACTACATAGTCCTGATCGCGGAACATCAGATTGTGCGCTCTGAGCGCAAGAATAA
>JAIEDW010000415.1 GCA_029067805.1 Lachnospiraceae bacterium | reverse complement strand
TGCGGGTGTAGTTCAATGGTAGAACACCAGCCTTCCAAGCTGGATACGTGGGTTCGATTCCCATCACCCGCTTTTTTTGTCCAATGAGACAACACGCAGGATTAGTACATCGGTAGTATGTTAGCTTCCCAAGCTGAAGAGGCGGGTTCGACTCCCGTATCCTGCTTTTAGCAAAACGTTTTAACAAAAAATTTTCGTTTTTCTTTTTAGCAAAACAGTTGACAAAATCGAATAAGTCGTGTAATATAATAAAGTCCGATGTGGACGTCTATGCGATAGTGGCGTAGTTGGTAACGCGCGACCTTGCCAAGGTCGAGACCGCGGGTTCGAGCCCCGTCTATCGCTCTTCCATAAAAAATCGCAATTCATTCTGAATGGATTGCCTTTTTTATATTATAGGAAATTGCGAACGAAAGGGCTATCAAGGTGAACATCGGAATATTTGACTCCGGAATAGGTGGAATGACCCTGCTGCATCAGGCGCTCGTGTCACTTCCCAATGAAAACTATATATTCTATGCGGATACGGACAATGTTCCTTACGGTACAAAGACGAGGGAACAGGTAATTGCGCTCGTTGACGACGTGATGCGTTTTATGATCGCGCACGACTGCAAAGCAGTGGTAATCGCATGCAACACGGCAACGGCAGTGGCGGCAAAAACCATGCGTGCAAAGTATCAGATTCCAATCATAGGAATAGAGCCCGCTGTAAAACCGGCAGTGGCGGAGAGTCACGGAAAACGCGTTATGGTGGTGGCGACGCCGCTTACCGTAAAAGAGAAAAAGCTGAAAAGTCTGGTGGAGCGCGTTGATGATGCGCATTTGGTTGATTTGCTTGCACTCCCGAAGCTGGTGGAATTTGCTGAGCGTGGCGAATTTTCTTCCGATGCGGTGGAACAATATTTGCGGGATAGGCTTTCGGCCTATCAGATTGAAGAATACGGGGAGCTGGTGCTTGGCTGTACGCATTTTAATTATTTCAAGGACAGCTTTCAAAAAATTTTGCCAGCGGGCGTACATATCATAGACGGAAGTGAGGGCACCATACGGCAGCTTGCACGTGTACTGAAAGAGCAGAATCAGCTTGAAAGTGCTACAGTCAATGAGCAAAAAAATGACACATGTGTCAGATATTTTTATTCGGGGCGTGAGCTGAAAGAAGAGAGTGAGCTTGCATATATCAGACAACTGCATGAGCGATTAGAAAAAATGAGGAGGCTGTAGCCTCCTCAAAATCGTTTATGCATAGTTTATTTTATCAAAATATCATCAAGTCCCGCCGTATCGGAAATCGGATTTGTTTCGCACAGAATTAGCTGAAGATTTTTCAGGTTTTCAAGCGGGGAAAGTGAAACGACATAATTATCCTTAATATTTAATAACTTCAGATGCTCCATTTCTTTTGCGAATTCTACGCTGTTTATTTTCAGATTTTGTAACATAAGCGATTCCATACCATAAAAATTTGCAAGCGCCTTCTGAAGCTCTTCGGCTCCTAAATCCTCGCGGTCTGCCCATTGATCTGAATTAGACTTGGAAATTTTTGCATCGTTTAAGTTTAGAACGCGCAGATTTTCGTTCGGCGAAAGACTGTCGGCATCCATCATAAAGGAAGCATTTCGAAGATTCAGCTCCTTAAGGTTTGGCATGGAGAGAATCGGATTGATGCTGCCCCATAGGTAGCTCCAATGCAAATCCAGATATTCAAGCCCTTCGACTTCGGATACTTGTTTTAACATTTCGGGGGAAACAGAGCTATTGATCAAGGTAAGCGAGCGGAGCTTGGGAAGCGATAAAAGCGCGTTGTCACTGCCGAAATCACCGTAGCCGCCGTCATCTATGATAAGCTCCTCCAAATTCGTCATGTATCTTAAATTGCCAAAACTCTCAAAATTTCCGAGATGAAGTTTTGTGACATTGCTAGGCGCCGAGAAATCGGGCATATCCGAATCATCAAAGTTAAAGCTTGTGATCAGACCAAGTTCCGTAAGCTGTGTCATTCCTTTTATAAATTCATAGTCTGTGGTTTCATAGTTGTTCAAAAGATACAGTTTTTCCAGTCCCGTACACTCTGCAAGCGGATTGAAATCAAGAACCTGGCTTCTCATAATGGTAAGTTCCGATAAATTATCAAATTTTGTCAAAAAGTTAACATCTCTGAGCGATTTGGACTCAATCGAAAGGGATTCAAGCTGTGTCAGATTGTATAATACCGAAAGGTCATCGATATAGTCGCCGTCAACAATGGTAAGGTTTTTCAACTTGGGAAGATCCGCGATTCCGGTGATATCACTAAGTATACTGCTGCCGTCCAGATAAAGACTTTCGACATTGGAAAAGTCACTCAGTCCCGAAAGGGAAAATCGGGCATTATAAATACCGAGCGATGTAATCTGGGAAGGGGTAATGGTTCTTGCGATATCATCGATATCTTTGTCAACATAAAGCGTGTGCAGCTTGTCAAGTCCGCTTAAATTAAGGGTAGAGTAGGAATCCTCAAGATAAAGCTCTTCCAGATTGACAAAACAGGTGAGGTCTTCGGTTACATCGGCTAATTGTGAGACAGGATAAACCGTGCCGCTTGTGCCGTCTGCAAGCGTATAGCCAACCGCTAAATAGTCGTAGTTGACTTCATATACATGTAATGAGATAACCTGTGCCGTATCTTCTGCGGAGATATCGTCAATTTCTTTGTTAAATATCAGACAAACTGCCTGGCTAAAAAACGGCGTTTCGGGAACCGTTAGCGTAGGCTCAGAACTTTTTGAGGGATCGTAGTAGTCGGATAGCGCATCATTGGCAGCATCAGAATAGGAACCTGTCGCTCTGTTTCCGCCGCGTCCCCCGTATGCCGAAGAAGCGCTGTTTCTTTCGGGGGCAAAGAACGAAGCAACAACAGGAACAAAAATTCCCACAAATATAACCAAAAGAGCAATGCATATGACCAGCGCGTTATTGTTTGTTTTTCGCTTTTCATCTCCGTAGACGGCGCGTCTTTGTGCCGTGATTTCCGCGAAGCTCTGACCCGAAGAAGAATTGTTTGTCTGCGGTTGGTTCAGATATTGCTGGTAAGGTCTTGCGTTATTTTGCTGACTGCCGGCATTGTTACTTTGTCCATAGGGACTTCCCAATGTGGCGTCTGGAGTCTGATAGTAGGAGCGTGAGTTTTCGCTTGTGCTTGTACCGATATTTGTATTTGTGTTTATACTTGTGTTTGTGCTTGTACTTGCATTTGTGTTTTTTGTGATCTCACCCGAATCGGAAGTGGTATAGGATGAGCTGTGAAACGATTCGTTATAACCGCAGATGGGGCATGTGAGAACCCCGTTTACCTTACTCATTTTTGTACTGCACAGAGGGCATTTCTTGGCAAATAGCATTTGTAATTGTTCCTTTCGTATAAAAAGATTGTTAATACAATTATGGTAAATTTATGCCCATTTGGGCAAGTATAATGTCTTGCGACATTATATCATAAATAAAAAAAGTTTGCACTATATTTAAAGAAATGTTTATGCCAATGTTTATGCAAAAACTACTCTTTGAGACGCGCGGCAGATTGAGAAACAGATTGATAATCATGAATAAGTGTGATAAAATAAAACAGGTATGAAAATAAAGTAGGGAAGGAAACCGTTCATAAACAAAAGGAAAAGGAGGATAATCTATTGATGGAAAAAAATGGAGGTATCCGCAAGAAACTTCTTCCCATAGTGATATTGCCTGTTATTTTGTTGAGCTGTCTGATTACGCTTGTTGGTGTGTCGCTCTTTTACGGTTTTTATATGCAGAGCATTCAGAGTGATCTGGCATCCACTACGGATACGTTGCTTAACTGCATGAATTTTGCGATAAACGGTGATTATAAGTATGAAAATGATATGTTGCTCAAGGGAGATATGAACATCACGGATTCTACAATGATTTTGAGGATCAAGGAGCAGTCACAGATAGATATTACGATTTTTTGGGACGATATGCGTATTATGACGACCTTGGAGAACGAATACGGAATATCAGCCGTGGGAACAAGAGCGGACAGTAAAATAGCAGATGTCATATTGCGGGAAGGCAAAAGCGTTTTTACAAGAAATTTAAATATAAACGGTAAGCAGTATGTCGGATATTATGTTCCACTGAAAAATACCGGCGACAGGGTTGTAGGAATGGTCTTTGCCGGAAAACAAAAGGATTTGGTTTATCAAAAGATAATAGAGGTCGTTGCGTGGTTTGCCGCTTTATCCGTTATTATAGTTGTTTTTTCGCTGTTTATTATATTGCGGTTTACATCATACATGGTTTCGGATATCGACAGTATCAACCGATTTTTGAAAGCGATATCGGGAGGCGATTTAAGAGCTTCACTCGGCGATCATATTATTAACCGAAATGATGAGATTGGCTCCATCGGAGTTTACGCGTTGAAGATGAGAGATGATATCAAGAATCTGATTGAGAAGGATTCGCTGACAGGTCTTTATAACAGGAGAAGCTGTCATAACAAGCTGGACGCGATTGTAGAGAAAAACGAACGCTATTCTGTTGTCATGTGTGATATAGATTTCTTTAAAAAAGTCAACGATACATACGGACATGACGCGGGCGATTATGTGCTGACCGAAATCTCGGCATTGATCAAAAACGGCGTTACGGACTGTGGATTTGCAAGTCGCTGGGGCGGAGAGGAATTTCTGCTTGTATACACGCTCGGACTCGAAGACACCGTCGGAAAAGTGGCGCAGCTTCGCCAGAGCATCTTAACGCACGAGTTTAATTACTATGGTACAAAAATGCAGATTACAATGACGTTCGGTGTTGCGGAGGGCGCGCAGGACATGCATTGTGAGAAAGTGATCCAGAGTGCGGACGAAAAGCTTTATGTCGGTAAGAACAGCGGACGAAACCGCGTTGTCGCATAAAATTGGAAAGGGGCGTGGCGATACGAATGAAAAAATTATGTGTTGTGATAGCGGCAGTTTGTATGATAGCGGCAGTATCGGGGTGCGGTGCATCGGCAGTTGCAAATACAGTCAATTCGATTGATGACTTAAACGGAAAAAAAATCGGTGTTCAGTTAAAGACAACGGGCGACACCTATGCCAGTGATGTTGAAAATGCGGAAGTTGTGCGCTTTAACAGAGGAAGTGATGCCGCAGCGGCATTGAAAAAGGGCGTTGTAGATGCTGTGATCATAGATGATGGACCCGCAAAGGTATTCGTCGAGCAGAACAGCGGACTACATATATTAGAAGAGCCTTTTGCGGACGAGGAGTACGGAATCGCTGTCAGTAAGGACAATCCGGAGCTGTTGGAAAAAATCAATGATGCGTTGGACAAACTGCAAAATAACGGAACATTAGACCAGATTAAGGACGCATGGATTATGGGAGAGGCGACTGTTACCGCTTATGAGGGACAGGATAAAACTTCGTATGCAAACGGTGTTTTGGTGATGGCAACAAATGCGGAATTTCCGCCGTATGAGAGTATGACAGAGGACGGAAGCATTGTAGGAATAGATATTGACATTATGAAGGCTGTCTGCGATGAGCTGGACATGCAGCTAGAGGTGCAGAATACGGAATTCGCCTCCGTGATCGTGTCCGTGGAACGAGGAACGGCAGATGTGGCAGCATCGGGTATTACGATCACACAGGAAAGATTGGAGCAGGTGAATTTTACAAAGCCGTATACACAGGCAAAACAGGTTGTCATTGTGCGTGATTGACAGTATTCGGCATGTGAAAGAGAGGTCATGATATGACGAAAGAAGAACATGCAGCGTTAAAGCAGCAGTTTCTGGAGGAGAGAGCGCGGGCTTATGATGCGGAGCCGGAAGTGAAAAACTGGATTAAGACAAAAAGGAATGTTTTCCGGATATTAGCAGTGTACTGGATTATATATGCTGTTTTGAGCAGTGTTGCACTGCATCAGATAGGGTCCGGTTTTAATCTTTTGATAGATGTATTGCGGCCGTTATTTCAGATTTTCTGGTTATATGTGTTTATCAGTCCGAACGGAACATGGCGTATCAATATGGTGCTGTATTTTTGGGCATTATATAATCTGGTGATGAATCTCAACAACTATATGCATAGTTTTCAAGGATATCTGTCAGAGATGATCAGGCAGACGCCAGTACTTGGGGTTGTGTTTGGCATGGAGGTGTTCGTGCCGATTTTGTTTCTGGGAATTGCATGTTATCTTACCTTACCGAAAAAGCATCGGGAGTTGTCCGAGCGGGCGGAGGAGATACAGAAGGAACTGTCCGCGAGTTTTAAGGCGATGAGCGGAAGTTGACATAATATGATAAGTGCAAAAAAATAAAAGCAAAGAAGTGATAAAAGAGCTTGGAAACGAAATGTTTCCGGGCTTTTATCGTATATAGAAAAAATACATTCTGTTGTGCAAGATTAATTAGACTTTGCGAAAACGCTGTGCTAAAATAAAAATGAAGTATTATACTTTTGCACATTATAAGAAATAAGGTGAAACGATTGAAAATAAAGATACAGAAACAAATAGCATTGCTTCTGGCGGTGGTTTTGCTTTTTTCACCGCTTTCCGAAACAAAATTGTATGCGGCTGAGGTACAAAAGGCTTCGGAAGCAGTCGATAAGGAAGAGAATGAAGAAAACTCTACGGAGGAAACGGATACTCTTGAAGCACAGAACAGCACACAGAGTACTGCACAGGAAACTGTGCCGGAAACAAAGCCTGCGGAAGAAGGAAATCCTGATAAAAGCAGCGAACTGGATACGGAAGAAATTGCAGACAGAGAGAGCAGACCGGAAAGCACAAATATGCCCGAGGCAGAGTCGGAAAACACGACAGCATCTGCTATGGGTGTGCAGGACGAATCGCAAAGTGAATCGGAGTCAGAGTACGATATAGAAAAAATCCGGGAGTCTGAAGCTCCCTGCTTCACATCACTTGAGCTGGAAAATGTTCCATATGACGAAAATCAGGAAGAGTTCACACGAAAACTGCTTTATGGACGGGGAACACGGAACATATTTCCCGCAAAATATGACGCCAGAGAAGAGGGTTATCTTCCCGAAATCAGATATCAGGGCAGTTGGGATACCTGTTGGAGTTTTTCTCTTCTGGGAGCAATGGAGGCGGCAATGATACGGGATTTAGAAATTCCAGAAGAGGATGCTGATTTGTCGGAGCGCCACCTTGCCTATTTTGGTTTTAATACGGGGTATGATGTACTTGATAATGCAAATGGGGATACGATAACCAGTCCGGAAGGCTATTATCTAAGACAGGGGGGAAATGATGTCAGAGGAGTGATCCGTCTTATGAACTGGAACGGTGGCGCCGCAGAAAGTGATTATCCCTATCCGGGAGGGACGCTGCCCAATGCGTTACAGCGAGCGGATGCGCAGGATGCAGCCGTATATCTTGAAAATTCCTATAGATATGATTTTGCACGTGCGCAGGACAAAGATGAGGCAATCCATGTAGTCAAAAAAATGATTATGGATTACGGCACAGTGTCCTGGTCATATTATCATGCTTCAAATTACTTAAACCAAAATACAGGCGCATATTACAATAATGTCGGAGGAACCGGCGGTGCAAAGACAAACCACGCAATTATGGCAGTGGGATGGGATGACGATTATTCGAAAGAAAATTTCAAAGAAGGCAATCAGCCTGAAAAGGATGGTGCCTGGATTATCAGGAACAGTTGGGGTGAAAGCACAGGAGATAATGGATATTATTACATGTCTTATGAGGATGTTTCACTTGGTTCTGCAAATCCTGTATATGCTGTTACTGTCTGCGATACCGCAAGATATGACAATAATTATTTTTACGGAAATACAGCATTTTCCACAACCTCGATAAAGGCAAGAAGGGTTGCGCAGGTCTATACGATGAAGAGCGAAAAGGCGACGCGCGAAGAACTGACAGCAGTGTCACTTTTTATCGGAACATCGGATGTGGATTATGAACTTCAAGTATATCGAAATCCGGATACGGAGGATGGTATCGTAACAAATCCTTCGACTGGAACCCCCATGCTTGATTCGCCGCAGAAAGGTACGTTGAGTTATGCGGGATTGCACACGATAGCGCTTAACACGCCTATTACGTTTGATGTGGGTGATCGGGTATCTGTTGTACTGACGTTTCCGGATACGAAACCAAGTATGTATTTTGACAGAAGCGACACGTCTGATAACGGGCAGGAGCGAGGTGTACATGTAATCGCAAAAGGGCAGAGCTTCTACGGCTCAAGTCTGACGTCATGGCAGGATGATTATAATAGCAATAGGACATTTCGAATTAATGCGCTTACAGTCGATTGTGATGATATTGTGCCCGAAATAAAAAGGATAACTGTGGCAAAGGCGCAGGATTTTAATACGCCTCCTACCGCGCATATTACATGGTCAACAAGTACGGCCGCAGACAGTTATAAAATTTACCGATCAGATAATAACGAGGATTATGTGCTGATAGATACTGTAAACAATACTGTAAAAAGTTATGTGGATATCCTTCCTGACAGAACGGTGAAGCGATATTATTATAAAATTGCGGCAGTTTGCGAAGCTGACGAAATGTTGTCTGATGCAGCAAGCGGACGCGTCGATGGAAAGATTGAGGCGACGAAATGCACATACAAGGATTATGACGGTAACACGGCTGTTCTCACATGGGATAAGGTAGCGGGGGCGGATGGCTACGAAATCTGGAAGCTTTTCCATGAAGAGGGCAAATATGTACGTGTCGCGGATTTGAAAGAAGAGGAGTTTTCCAGCAAAGTTTCCGTGGATGACTGGGGACATAATTATTATAAGGTGCGTGCAAAACAGGGAAATGTTTATACAGACTGGAGTGACATCTGCATAAACAGGGATTTGCGCTGGGAGCAGAAAGAGTACTACAAGGCATATTTTGAATGGCAGCCTGTCGAAGGTGCGGTATCCTATAAACTTTGTCATAGGGTAAATGGTAAATTACTTAGTATTACGACAACGAATGTAAGCGTAAATTCCAACATGAAAAGCGCTAATTATCTTCCTTGCGACGAACATCAATATTATGTGGAAGCATATGATGCGGCGGATGCAGGCGGGAATAAAATTTACACGTCGTCAACAATCACATTTCATATGATACCCGATGCGCTCACGATTAACAGCACAGTATATGATTATGAAAACGGAATTGCGCTTAGTTGGAGCGGTGGTCTTGGCGCGGATAAAATAATGATTTACAGAAGCGAAAAAGCCTCTGAGTTAGGGAACCTGGTTGCAGAGTCCGGTGCCGGAACAGACAGTTATAGCGATACTGTGCACAGGGGAAAAACGTATTATTATACATTGATTCCCACTGCAATAAGCAGCAACGGCGAGCAGGTTCAAGGAAATTTTGCGATGTCAGGAGAGATTCTGGCATTTCCGGACACGGTGATGCTTGATACAGCGCAATATCTGGAAGAAACCGGTGTGGAACTTGCGTGGAATGTCGCGAAAGGCGCGGACGGATATTTGATAGAAAGAAGTGACAATGACGACAACTTTGCTGTGATTGCCACAATTGATGACGGTGCGGCGACTGCTTACACGGACAAAACGGCAAAAAAAGGAAATCGTTATAAATATCGCATGATGTCATATTGTTTGACAGAAGATAATACTACAGCAGCCACATCTGCACAAAATGAGATAACTGTGGAGATACTGCCGGAACCTGTGACATTTTCCGAAATCAAGGAACTGAAACGTGCAAACGAGTCAGTACAGGTCGGCCTTTTTTGGGATGCAGTAGAAGAAGCACAGTCGTATGCAGTATACAGATGTCCGGCATCGGAAGCGGAAACAGGAAATTACGTATGTATCGCAAAGGATATTACACAGAAACAGTATGTTGACAGTACAGCGGCGCCGGATACCGCATACAGTTATAAACTGATTGTTACGGTAAACAGGCTTGTGTCCGAGATTGAAAAAACAAAAGATTGGACGATCGTCACAAAGCCTCTGTTGACGGCACTTGATTTGTCAATTGAACATTTGGAGCTTGTAAAGGATACAGAGCAGACCTTTGAGATAACACCGGTTCCGATGCACTATCCTTATAAGCAGGAACTTGTCTGGTCTGCATGGGATGAGGAAGGAAACCAGCTTACCGTTACCCAGAAAGATGACACGACTGTCATAAAAGGTATGGACGGCAAAGAAATTCTCTTTTTTTCAGATAACAAAATACATGCGGTTCAAAATTCCGAAACAGTAAGAATCTCACTTACGGCGTCAATTGATGAGATCAGCGCATCATGTAAGATTTTTGTATACAGCAATGATTTCTGGGTGACTGGTATAAAAGATGTTACTTACACAGGTTCCGCTATCAGACAAAAGATTCGCGTGTATGATGGGAAAATGCTTTTGACAGAAGGTGTGGATTACACCGTCACATACAAAAATAATGTAAAGGTATCGACAGACGAGGCGAAGGAAGCAAAAAGGCCGGCTGTTATTGTGAAAGGAAAAGGCAGCTATACAGGCACGCAGACACTTTATTTTAAGATTCTTCCTGAGACCGCAGAGGATGCGCAGAAAGTATCCGTGTCAAAAGCAAATGTGAGTAGCATCAAGGCCTTTGAATATCAAGGAGAGGCGATTAAGCCGAAACCAGTTGTCAAGTATAGGCGGGATACGCTTACAGAGGGTGTTGATTATACGCTTTCTTATGAAAACAATGACAGAGCGGGAACAGCCACCGTCGTGATAAACGGTATAAATGACTATAAAGGGACAAAAAGGGTAAACTTTAAGATTAATTACAATCTTAAAAATGACAGCAGCGGATTAATCAGCATAATACTTGATGAAGCTGATGTTCCTTACAGAAAGGGCGGTGCAAAGCCGGTTCCCAAAGTGTATTGTGGCAGCAGACTTTTGAAAGAAGGAACAGACTATAAGCTTTCTTATAAAAACAATAAGGCGATTGCAGCTGCATCGGATAAGAAAGCGCCTACAATAATTATTACCGGAAAAGGAAGTTATAAAGGTAAAAAAGAAGCTGCATTCAATATTGTGCAGCAGGATATCGGAATGCTTACACTGACGGCAAAAGACAAGGTTTATGTTGATAAGGCAGGCAAATTTACGACAAGTTTTGTCATTACGGACAAAGATGGCAAAAAACTTTCACCGGGTAAGGATTACGATAAAAATTCCGTTACATACGCATATGCGGATACGGGTATGTCCGTTGCAGTCACGGATGTTGTACCGAAGGGTACAAAGCTGCGCATTACGGTCAAAGCCGCAGAGGCGGGTGCGTATCGCGGAACGTTAAGCGGAGAGTATCGTATCGCGGCATACGATATTGGG
>JAIEDW010000414.1 GCA_029067805.1 Lachnospiraceae bacterium | reverse complement strand
GCGGGAGGCATTATACATGAATAGAAAAGTGAAATTAAAAGGGCATTTAAAGACGTATCTGAATACGGCTATGCTGCTCGGTGTTGCGTTGGCGATTGTCAATGTCGGAATCTATATGCTGGATCTGTCGGCTGGAATGAGCGTATCGATTTTTCTCATCATTTATATGATTGCAATGGGTGTGCTGCAGCGTCGGAGCAAGCCGATCATCTTAAATGAATTTATCGATTTTGCAACACAGTACGGTCAGGTGCAGAGCAAACTGCTAAGGGAGTTAGAACTTGCACATGTGCTGATGGACGATGCGGGCAAAATTATCTGGACAAACAAAGCATTTGAAGAAATCATTCATAAAGACAAAGGTTACAGGAAGTCAATCGCTACCCTGTTTCCTGCCGTAACAAACGAAAAGCTGAAGTTCGATCAGGAACTTGAGATGGATATCACCTTTGAGGAGCATGAATATATTTTAAAACTCAAGCGAATTTCGATTAAGGATGTGCTTGACAACAGCCGGATTTTAGAGACGGACGAACAGGATTCGGGTCTGATTGCGGGGTATCTGTTTGACGAAACGGAGCTGAAAAAAGCGCTTCGCAAGATTGATGAGCAAAGCCTTGCCGTCGGCATGATTTATATTGATAATTACGACGAGGCACTTGAGAGTGTAGAGGATGTGCGGCGGTCGCTTTTGATCGCGCTCATTGACAGAAAGGTCAATAAATACTTTTCTGCGCTTGACGGTATTGTTCGCAAGACGGAGAAGGACAAGTATATGGTTATTATGCGCAAGGCAGCAGTGCTCACGTTAAAGGAGTCGCGCTTTGACCTTCTTGAGGATGTAAAAACCGTTAATATCGGGAATGAGATGGCAGTCACGGTCAGCATAGGCGTAGGGTTAGATGCGCCTACTTATGCGCAGAAATGCGAATATGCCCGTACAGCAATAGATTTAGCACTTGGACGAGGCGGGGATCAGGCGGTGGTCAAATCGCCGGACTCGATAATCTACTATGGAGGAAAGAGCCAGCAGGTTGAGAAGAGTACACGCGTAAAGGCGCGGGTAAAGGCGAATGCGCTTCAGGAAATCATCAACAGCAAGGATAAAGTGCTTGTCATGGGACATCGGCTTTCCGACGCCGACGCGTTTGGTTCGGCAGTGGGGATTAGCTGTATCGCGAAGGCGCTTGGTAAGAAGTGCCATATTGTCATAAACGATATTACAACATCTGTAAAGCCTTTAGTGGAGCTTTTCAAAGATACAAATATTTATGACGAGGATTTTATCATCAGCAGTTCCGACGCACTCGAGATTGCCGACAGCAGCACAGCGCTTGTGGTAGTTGACGTAAACAAGCCAAGCATTACGGAATGTCCTGAGCTAATCAAGGCGTGCCGTACCATGGTGGTTCTTGATCATCACAGACAAAGTTCCGAGGTGATTGAAAATGCTACTCTGTCATACGTGGAGCCCTATGCGTCGAGTGCTTGTGAGATGGTTGCGGAGGTATTGCAGTACATTGCGGGCGGAAGCGTGAAGGTGCGAAGCAACGAGGCGGATTGTCTTTATTCAGGGATTATTGTCGACACAAACAATTTTACAACAAAAACAGGTGTTCGAACGTTTGAGGCGGCGGCTTTCCTGCGAAGATGCGGTGCTGATGTGACGAGAGTGCGCAAGATGTTTCGAGACGGTGTACTGGAATATAAGGCAAAGGCGGAAACGGTGCGAGGCGCCGAGATTTACAGAAATGCGTATGCGATTGGCATCTGCCCCACAGGGGGCCTGGCGAGTCCTACGGAGATCGGGGCACAGGCGGCAAATGAGCTGTTAGGAATTAACGGCATCAAGGCAAGTTTTGTGGCGACAGAGTACAACGGAAAAATCTATATTTCCGCAAGGTCGATCGATGAGGTAAACGTACAGATTATCATGGAGCGTTTGGGCGGCGGCGGCCATATGAATATAGCGGGTGCACAGCTTGCGGACATATCACCTGAGAAGGCGGTGACAATTATCAAAGATACAATCAGTGGAATGCTTGAAGAGGGTGCACTTTAGAAAGGATATGAGATTACGATGAAGATTATATTATTAGAGGACGTAAAGTCAGTGGGAAAAAAAGGTGATTTGGTTGAGTTAAAAGAAGGTTATGCAAGAAATTTTATACTCCCCAAAAAGCTTGGAGTGGAGGCAACAGGTCAAAATCTAAACACCTTAAAGCTACAAAATCAGAATAAAGAAAAAGTTGCAAAGGAACAGCTTGAGGCGGCAAAAGCCCTTGCGGAAGAACTGGAAAAGATGACCGTAAAACTTGAGATCAAGGGCGGTGAAGGCGGAAAGACTTTTGGCTCCGTTTCTTCGAAGGAGATTGCAAAGGGCGTTTTGGATCAGTATGGCAAGGAGATTGACAAGAAAAAGATACAGTTATCCGAAGCGATTAAAACAGAAGGAACACATGAAGTAACCGTGAAGCTTCACCCGAAGGTAGCGGCAAAGCTTAAGGTACACGTCACGGCAGTTTAGGAACTGTACAGGAATGGAGGATTACTATGCCGGAAATGGACGAGGCGGTCTTAAAGCGGATTCTGCCTCACAGCATTGAGGCGGAGCAGTCGGTCATCGGTTCTATGCTGATTGACAAGGAAGCAATCACCATTGCAAGTGAGCAGATAAGCGGGGATGACTTTTACGGAAAGCAGTATGGTGTCCTTTTTGACGCAATGGTCGAACTAAATGACGCGGGAAAGCCGGTCGATTTGGTGACACTGCAGCAGCGGCTGAAGGAAAAAAGCGCACCGCCGGAAATATACAGTCTGGAATACATAAGAGATGTCATGGCGGCAGTGCCGACATCTGTAAACGTCAAATATTATGCGCAGATTGTGGCGGAAAAGTCAGTGCTAAGAAAGCTGATCCGCGTCAACGAGGAGATTGCAAATATCTGTTATGCGCAGAACGACACGCTCGAATCGATACTGGAACAATCCGAAAAAAACATTTTTGATATTGTACAAAGGCGCAACAATGGCGATTTTGTGCCAATCAGACAAATCGTTATGAATACCATGAACATGATTGAGGAGGCGTCTAAAAACCGCGGTGCGGTTACTGGAATCGCGACGGGCTTCCTTGACTTGGATTACAAGACGGCGGGAATGCAGCCTTCGGATCTGATTTTGGTGGCGGCGCGTCCGTCTATGGGAAAGACGGCATTTGTCTTAAACATTGCGCAGCATGTGGCGTTTCACGAAGAGAAAACAGTGGCAATCTTTTCACTGGAAATGTCAAAGGAACAGCTTGTGAATCGTTTGCTTTCACTGGAATCCAAGGTAAACTCACAGGCAATCCGTACCGGAAACATGAAAGACGACGAGTGGGAGCGTCTGATTGAGAGCGCCGATGTGATTGGAAGCTCGAAACTTTTGATTGACGATACACCGGGAATCAGCTTTGGCGAACTGCGTTCAAAATGTCGCAAGTTCAAGATTGAGAATAATCTGGAGATGGTGATCATCGATTACTTGCAACTGATGACGGGCTCGGGAAAAGGTAACGAGTCCAGGCAGCAGGAAATTTCGGAGATTTCAAGGTCATTAAAAGCGTTGGCGCGTGAGCTGCATGTGCCCGTGATCGCGTTATCGCAGCTGTCCAGAGCAGTGGAACAGCGTCCCGACCACAGACCGATGCTTTCGGATCTTCGAGAGTCGGGAGCGATTGAGCAGGACGCGGACGTGGTTATGTTCATTTACCGCGAAGATTATTACAACAGGGACACGGAGCTGAAAAATACGGCGGAGATCATTATTGCAAAACAGAGGAACGGCGCGATCGGAACGATCAATCTTGCATGGCTGCCGGACTATACACAGTTTGCAAATTTAGCAAAATAAATATGATACACGAAAGAGGACATGAATAAAAACATGCCCTCTTTTTACATTTCGGAAAGAAAGGAGAGTTAATTAATGGCAAAGGAAACATATTTGATTAATGAGGCTGCAAAAGAGGTGCATGTAGAGTCACATGTGCTCAGATACTGGGAGGAGGAGTTGGAGCTGCCGATTAAGAGAAATCCGCAGGGGCATCGGATTTATACGCGGGAGGATATTGACAAGTTTATCAAGATTAAGAGTTTAAAGGACAAGGGGTTACAGCTCAAAGCTGTAAAGACATTTTTGTCGGACAACCCGTTTGCGCAAAAACAGCTTACAAAAATTTCAAAGGCGACCGTCGAAAACGCGGAAAGCGACCATAACGAGAATCACCGTGACGAAAGCGAATATGACAATACGGCGCACAATGAATTACAGCCGAAGAAAACTGCAATCGAGATAAAATCTATCAAGTCAGTCATGAAGCCGAAGAATGAGGTCTCCGAGGTAAAACCGACGACAGAGGAGCAAACGCAGAGATTGCAATATCTGTTCCAAAAGCTGGTAAAAGAGGCTGTAGCGGAAAATAATGAAGAAATCATCAGTAAGATTGTAGAACGCATTTCTGAGAACGTTAAAGGTGATGTGTGCAAGGAGCTTGATTATCAGTTTCGGCTTTTCGAGGAACGAGACGAGGAACGTGCAACAAACAGAATGTCAATAGAGGACAAGCGCAACGAAGAGTATTATAAGCGCATTGATGAGCTTTTAAGCAAATACAGAGGAAGAGGGAGATTCTCGAAAAAGGAGAAAGAAAAGGAGAAGGAAGAAAAGACAATCAACTTTCCGCTTGCGAGCAAGGAAAAGGAGCCGAAAGCGAAAAAGGAATTTCATCTGTTTAAAAAGACGCCTGAGGCAAAGTTTCAATAATATTCATATCATCATACCAATACAAAAACCACGCTTTCTTTCGATTGAAAAGAGCGTGGTTTTTTACATCTGTTTTATGTTTTATTATGCCTGAGAGATAGAACCTGTAGGGCAGGCACCGGCACAAGAGCCGCAGTCAATGCACTTATCTGCATCGATTTCAAATTTGCCGTCGCCCATGCTGATTGCGCCAACAGGACACTGAGCTTCACACGCTCCACAGCAAACACATGCATCTGAAATTACGTATGCCATAACAATTTCCTCCTTATACAATTATAATCACACATTATACCATAATTGCTTTGCAATTACGGTAGTTCTATGCCCATTCGGGCGAGTATAATGTCTGTCGACATTATATTATATTGACAAATATTTGTCAATATAACGAAATACGTTATAGATATTGTAATATAAAATACCTTTAAATACAAGGAGAAAATATAATTTTTTTGCCTGCAATTTTGCGGCAATTTATTGCGGTATTCTTTTATTTGATAGGCAGTCCGCGGCGTTCTTTGATTCCGTTGAGAATATACTGCTTTAACTCCGGAACTTTATTTTTGTCCATATCGGGGACATCTTCAAGACGGTATTCCATGCCAAGCTCTTTGTACTTTTTCTTGCCCATGGTATGATAGGGCAGTACATCAAGCGCCTTAAGATTTTTCAAACCGCCGATAAAATACCCGAGTCTGCGCAAATCCTCCGGATCATCTGTGATTCCGGGAACAACCACATGACGGATCCACATATCGACGCCCATTTTATCGAGGTACTCAGCAAAGGCGAGAATACCGTCGTTTGGCTGTTTTACAAGGTCCTTGTGCTTTTCGGGGTCAATGTGCTTGATATCAAGCATTACCAAGTCCGTTACTTCGCAGAGCTTGTCAAGTTTTGCAAGCCATTCGGGATTGTTGTTAGGCTTATAGGCGATACCGGAGCTGTCAAGGCATGTGTGGATACCACGCGCATGCGCTTTTGTGAAAAGCTCTAATAAAAAGTCCAACTGCATGAGCGGTTCTCCGCCCGTGACCGTGATGCCGCCCTCGCGGTAATAGGGTTTATTGCGCTCATAATTTTCAAGGATTTCATCGGTTTCAATCAGTGTGCCTCCGTTCATCTCCCATGTATCGGGATTGTGGCAGTAGGCGCACCGCATCGGACAGCCCTGTACAAAAACAACGTAGCGCACGCCCGGTCCGTCAACCGTTCCAAAAGATTCCAGTGAATGTATTCTTCCTTTCATATTTAACCTCCAATTTGGCAATATAGATATTTATATTATACCCTATATTCGTATAAAAACGATAGAAATAATAAAATATATCGAAAAAGGAAGCGATAGAAGCTTCCTTTTTTGTCCAATAAGACGATGTCTGTGTCCGGTTAATTTGCCATGATTTCGTCAATGTTTGCGATAATGCCTTGCAAGGTTTTATTAATGTCCGTATCAATCTGGTATGTTGTCAATTCGCTTAAGATGCGTTTTGCTTTGCCGGTATCATACGTTTCAAGTGCATTAAACGCTTCCTGAAGGCGTTCTCCCCATCGTTTATAAGTCATCTGAGCCTCGCCCTTGTCCGGAGCATTTTCAAGACCCAAAGACTTGATATATTCAAAGAAGATGTCGTATGCCTCGTCCAATTCAAACGAAAGCTTTTTCCAATTATCGCGAACCATATCCAGATTTCCGGCATACGCTTCAATTTCATGGAAAAATGCTGTATCGGTAAGCTTGATGATACCGAGTTCATTCACTTTCACGCGTAAAGAATGCGCCTTGTGACCGTACTCTAAGATCGTGTCTTGCTGCATCAGATCATAAAGCTCATCTTCCAAACGTTCACTCTCATTTAAAAATGAAAGCACAAGCTGATTGTATGCTTCAACGTTTCCGTTCAGTTTTTTCAACGCGTTGTCCACATTGACGCCGTTTCTGGCAAGGTAACGCATCCGAATATGGCAATCGCTCACAAACGTATCGGGAAATTCCTGTTGAAAGGTGTTGAATGCCTGTTTCGCAAGGAATGCCATCATGGAAATCTGCTGCTTTTTAGAAAAAGCGTCTGCCTTTTTGTGAAGACAAATTACAGCAAAGGCGAGCGCAACCGCAGTTGGAACAATCCCCAAAAACGCCCAGAGCGCCGCGGTGGGCAATATGCCCACAAAACATAAAATGCCGATAGTCAGTGATAACACAGCCATAAAACTAAGTAAAAGCATTGCCGATTTATTGATAAGCTTCCTGATTTCTTCCAATATTATGTTGTAGTTATAATCCATAGTATCCCTCCGGTAGAAAAGTAATGCATTCCTTCGTGATACTCCCCCTAAAAAATCACTAGGGATATCTTACCACACTTTTTTGAAGTATAAAAGTCTAAAAACGTGTTCAATAAAAAGTGAAATTAAAATGTAAGTTTTTATGTAATCGAATCCTTTAGCATACTAAAGCATGTGTGGATAAAATTTTGAGATACAAGATGTTGTGGTTTTGGTTATCCACAAAAAACACAATGTCCACAACAAAATTATCGATTTCTGAGGTGCAGGGCGCTCGACATTTTGGACAAAAAAGTTAGTGCAAAAAATAAAATTGCCGTATCCAATGGGAGCATGATCGCGTTTTTGAGAATGCGCGCTGGAAGAAGAGCAAAAAACCCTTTTCCGTACAGTACACAAATCCAAAGAGTGTTAAAGCCGCAGTTTACAATTAACTTTGCGAGAAATTCCGCGAGCGCGATGCGCCAGAGTTTTACCGGTTTTTTATAAAGAAGAGAGCCGTAAATCACGCCCGCGAGCATCGCATCAAAGGTAAAACCGAAGAAAAACGCGCCGTTTGGCTTGACCAGATATTTTAGAACATCAAGCATACCTCCAAAAATCGAGCCGACAATCGGACCGAACAAAAATTCAATGATGCGGTTTGGAATGCCGGAAAATCCGATTCGGATATAGGGACCGAAATCAATGCTCGCCACATAGTTTAACACGACGGCAAGCGCTGCCATAAGACCGCAGATAACGAGATTTTGGGTAATTTTGAGCTGGTTGATGGAATCGAGATAGAACTGTTTGATTTTTTGCATAAAAAAACGCCTCCACTAATGCAGCGAGACCGAAAACTACACAAAAAGATGTAGCAGCGGGATGCGAACCCCGTACCGCAAAGCCTGTAAAGGCTTTTTCGTCCCCATGACAACTCCCTGTTCACAAGGCACTTAACGCACGCGATTCTACTCTGCATAAAAAGATATTATGTGTTACAAGGAAAACTATACAATAAACTATGCGGGTTGTAAACAAGAATTGCAGAAAAAGAAAAAATCAATTGAAGAACTGATGTTTGTATGATATGATAAAACTATTAACAAATGAGGGAATGGTATGTGATGACAGAATTTACAATAGAAATTGTGGTTGCAGTTGTTGTGGGAATTGTGATCATTGCGGCAGCGGGAATTGTGCTTTGCCGACGATTTCGCAAAAATGCGCGGGCACATGCGTTGGATGCGATGGAGGGACAGGAGTTCGAATATTATTGCGCGAATTTGCTCGCTGCAAACGGATTTATTGAGGTGGAGGTCACGAAAGGCAGCGGCGATTATGGGATTGATATTCTTGCGGAAAAGGATGGCGTGACTTATGCGATACAGTGCAAGCGATATACGGGACTTGTAGGTGTAAAAGCGGTACAGGAAGCATACGCGGGACGTGATTTTTATGACAGAATGGTAGGCGCGGTGATGACCAATCAGTATTTCACAAAACCTGCGGCGGAGGCGGCAAGAAAGCTGAAGATATTGATGTGGGACAGGGATTATATTGAGTATTTAGAAGAAGCGTGAATCGCATTATGAAAATGAGGAGTGTTATATGGACGCGGATGAGACATTATTTAAAAAGCGGCTTGCGGAGCTCGCAAATAAGGCATACGCAAACAGCCAGTATTTGTTTACCAGTTTTTTGTCACTTGCAGAGCTAAATATTTATTATCAGATGGAACGCGAGCTTTCCTATGTGCCGGTGACGATTTTTGGCGGAACCGCAGATTGCGAGCGGGTGATGCTACGATTCGGGGACGAGGAGCTTTGCGGCTATGAGGAACCGTTTCCGATTGCATGCGTGGAGATTGCGCCGCTTGTCGAAAAGTTCGGGGAGGAGCTAAATCACAGGGATTATTTGGGCGCGCTGATGAATTTGGGAATAGAGCGCGCGACACTCGGCGATATTGTGATTATCGGGAAGCATGCGTTTTTATTTTGTACCGAAAAGATGTCTTCTTATATTATAGACGAATTAGATAAAGTGCGTCACACAAGCGTTCGGTGCGAGATTGCCAAAGAGATACCGAAAAGCACGGTTACAAGACTTGAGCGAAAGACGTTTCAAGTGAGCGCAGCAAGGGCGGACAGCATTATCGCAAAGCTGTATAATCTGTCGCGCAGCGAGAGCGTTGATCTTTTTCGGGCAAAGAAGGTGTTTGTAAACGGCAGATTAAATGAGAATAACAGCGGACAGCTTAAGTCCGGTGATAAAGTGTCGGTCAGAGGGTTCGGACGGTTTGCGTTTGTAGGCGTGTCGGGTGAAACCCGCAAGGGGAAGCTGAACGTGGAGGCGGATGTGTATTGTTGAGTGGGAACCGGTTTTTTGGTATGTAAACCCAAATGTTGTTGCATTCATTTTGCGCAGTTGATATAATGAAAGCAGGGTGTGACAGAAATTTTGTGCATTTTGACAACATATTTGTGAAAAATATAACAAACAGGAGGTTACAATTTTATGGGACTTGACGCGAAGAATGCGATTGAAAACGGGAAGACCGCGCTTGGTATTGAGTTTGGCTCTACCAGAATCAAGGCAGTGCTCATTGATGAAAACCATGAGGTTCTTGCGATCGGAAATCATGATTGGGAAAATCAGCTTGTAAACAACATCTGGACATACAGTCTTGATGCGATTTGGAAGGGACTTCAGGACTGCTATCAGGATTTAGCGGAACAGGTAAAGACAAAGTACGGCGTTTCCATTAAGACGCTTGGTTCCATCGGTTTCAGCGCTATGATGCACGGGTATATGGCATTTGACAAAAGCGGTGAGCTTTTAGTGCCGTTCCGTACATGGAGAAACACGATCACGCAGGACGCAAGCGAAAAGCTTACAAGCTTATTTAATTACCACATTCCCCAAAGATGGAGTATCGCACATCTCTATCAGGCGATTTTGAACGGCGAGGAGCATGTGGGAAGTGTTGCATTCTTTACGACGCTTGCGGGTTATATTCATTGGAAACTCAGCGGAGAAAAGGTACTTGGTGTCGGCGAGGCATCCGGTATGTTCCCGATTGATATTGATACAAAAGACTTTAACAAAAAAATGATTGCGCAGTTTGACGAGCTTGTGGCAGACAAGAATTACAGCTGGAAGCTTGCGGACATTATGCCAAAGGTACTGGTTTCGGGTGACAAGGCCGGAACGCTGACCGAGGAAGGCGCAAAATTGCTTGACGTGACAGGTGCGTTACAGGCAGGCATTCCGATGTGTCCTCCCGAAGGTGACGCGGGTACGGGTATGGTTGCCACAAACAGCGTGGCACAGAGAACCGGCAATATTTCCGCGGGAACCTCCGTGTTTGCGATGGCGGTTTTGGAGAAGGATCTGTCAAAGTCCTATGATGAACTTGACCTTGTGACAACGCCCGACGGCAGCTTGGTTGCGATGGTTCATTGCAATAACTGTACTTCGGATTTGAATGCATGGGTGAATCTGTTCAAGGAATTCCAGGAAACCATGGGTCAGAAAGTCGATATGAACGAACTTTACGGCACGCTTTACAGAAAAGCGCTTGAGGGTGACGCGGACTGTGGCGGATTGCTGTCATACGGTTATTTTTCGGGAGAGCATGTAACGGGATTTGCGGAAGGCAGACCGTTGTTTGTGCGAACACCGGACGCGAAGTTTAACCTTGCAAACTTTATGCGCGTGAATTTGTTTACGGCGCTCGGCGCGATTAAGATTGGCATGGATATTCTGTTCAAACAGGAGAATGTTACATTAGATGAGCTCTTGGGACACGGCGGTTTGTTCAAGACCGAAGGTGTCGGCCAAAAAGTGGTTGCGGCGGCAGTCAACGTGCCTGTTTCGGTAATGAAGACGGCAGGAGAAGGCGGTGCATGGGGCATTGCAGTGCTTGCAAACTATATGATGAAGAAGGGTGCGGACGAGTCTTTGAGCGATTATCTCAACAACAAGGTATTTGCGGGCGAGGAGTCTGTGCGTATGGAGCCGGACGAAAAAGACGTGGCTGGTTTCGAAACATTTATCGAGCGTTATAAAAAAGGACTTGCGATTGAGCGCGCGGCGGTTGAAAACATGTAAAGGACAGTGTTGTTTAAAATAGATTGACGGATATTGAAAACTATGAAAGGAGTACAGATATGCTGGAAGAATTAAAGAAAAAGGTGTATGAGGCGAATATGGATTTGCCCAAGTACGGTCTTGTGACATTCACATGGGGAAATGTCAGCGC
>JAIEDW010000413.1 GCA_029067805.1 Lachnospiraceae bacterium | reverse complement strand
GCCTTAATTTCTTCCATGACGCTCTGAATTTGTCTTGCCGCCTCAATAGTACCGTCCGAAAGGGAACTTACCGACTGTGCAACCACGGCAAAACCTTTTCCCGCTTCTCCGGCACGCGCCGCCTCAATGGATGCGTTCAAAGAAAGCAGACTCGTTTCGTTGGCAATTTCGTCAATCGTTTCCACAAAGCTCTCTACTTGGGAAAGGCTTCCTTCCAGATTTTTGATGTTGGTTGTTACATTCTTTGTAATACTGGTAGTAGCGGCAGATTTATCTGTCAAATCGTCCATTGTGGACATACCGTTCGCAATGATCCGCTTGGTATCACCGGTAATACTGCCCATGTTTTGTACGGTTTCAACCGCTCTGGTAATTCTCTGAGATAATTCGTCCATCTGCACCAGACAATTCTGCGCATCCTCTGCCTGCCTGTTCAGACCTTGATCCATTTCGTCGACTGCGGCAGAAATCTGATTGCTGGAATTTGTCAGAATACCGGAAGCTTCTGACAGGCTTGTCGTGGATGCTGATACGTTTTCCGTCGTCTTCAAAACCTGTACGATCAAATCTCTTGAATTTTTAATCATATTTGCGACGCTGCGCACCAAAAGCTTAAACTCATCTGTTCTTCCCGGCACATTAACTGTCAAATCGCCGCCTGATACGGTTTCAAGCTTGCTGCTGATCTGTCGGATTGTTGCCGTGATTCCGATGGTGATCAATATACCTGCCAAAATCGCAACCAGCCATGAAACAAGCACCATAAAGATTGTGACATTTCTGATTGAAGCTGCGTTTTCGTTTACCAGACTTACCGGCACCATCGCACAGATTGCGGAGCCGTTCTCATAGCTTTTGCTTACCATAAACAGATACTGCTCATGGTTATATGTAACATAATCGATAATGGTAGCCGCGTTGTCCGCCATAGCCTCCGTATAATAAGACTGGTTTATAAATGAGAACTGATCGCCTTTTACAATCTCGCCATCCTTTAAGAGCAGTTCTCTTCCGTCTGCTGTCACAAAGGCTGCAATGCTGCCCTCTCCCAAGCCTAAATTTTGAAGAACGTTCGCGATACTGTTGCTGCTGTAATCCACCACGATACAGGCACGCTTCGTTGCCATAGGACGGATATAAGAGCAAGCATAACTGTCAGCAGAATAACCTGTATAATGTTGTGAAAGCATCTGATCGATATAGCTGTGTGCGCCAACCCAACTGCCTTTTAAGGTTTGCAGACATGCTGATTCCTCCTTGTCGGCAAGATCCTCATAAAAGCCGGGAATCACAACGTCATCTTCACTGGTAGAAACCATCTGTAAACTGCTCCCCGGAATAATGTACATATTTGCAACGAAGTCGTTTCCTTCCTGCTTTATATTCAAATCCAAGGATACGTGCTCCATGATCTCTTTTCTGCTCCACTCATTGTAGATAGCGCCGGTTGCCCACCGCATAAGATCCGTATCATAATATAACTGTTCCGATTCGGATACTGCCGACTCAAATCCGAAATCCAAATATTCGATTGCCATAGACATTGCTTTTGACATGGAATCCTCATAATTTTTCGTCATTCCCGAAGCTGCAAGAGAATATGCCACCATGCCGATCACAATAGTAAACAATAATGGAATTGCAAAACCGATAATCAACTTTACTTTAATGCCGATTGCAAACTGTGTTTTTTCCTTGCTGGTACTGTTTGCCGCCATATTACTTTCTTTCTTAGCCAAAATACCTTCCTCCTATATGAAATTGTAAATTATTGCGCTCTTCGGATCATTTCAAGATAATCCCGAAGTCCGTTTGCGTCAGCATAACTGTCTTGAATTGCCATCGCAGGCGTCTTAAAAGCCGCGATATCCATTTTCTCATAATCTGTTACAACTGCGCCTTCCGCGATACACTGTGCCTTGGAACTGTCCATCATTTCATAAGTTACCGACCGCTCCTGCAGGGTAGCTGCCAAAGATGCTGTATCAATCCAGTTTTTCTGTTCTGTGGTAAGACTGTCATAAAAATCACCGTTCATGATAAACAGACGAGTTGTATAATCGTGGTGCGTTTCACAGATATATTTCCCGTTCGGCGTGGTGTGATGCTCTTTCAGCATCAAGTTTGTATAGTCATTTTCAGCAGAATCCACTTCGTTATTATTCAAGGCATCATACAAATCACCCCAGCCAACGTTGACCGGCTGTGCGCCAAGGGAAGTCCAGTAATCAAACACAACGCCCGACGTCTGTGTACGGATTGTAAGTCCCTGCACATCTTCCGGTGCGGTAACGGGAATTTTGCCGTAATAATCGCGGACGCCTGCTGACCAATATCCCATAATGCGATACTTGTTGTTTGTCTTTTCCAAAATGATGTCGGTCATTGCAGAACCAAACTCACCGTCCATCGCTGTTTCCCAGTGGCTGAAACCATTGAACAGATAAAGCAGCGAAAGCATGTTCACTTCCGAAACGCCCGCGGAAGACATGTTTCCGGGTGAGCATACGACCATCTGAACTTCGTTGCTGTCCAGTAAACTGATCAATTCCGCCTCGTCTTCCGATATATCTCCATCGCTGCAAGTCACTTGAATCGTGCCTCCCGATAACTCCTCCGCAACCTCTTTAAAAGTCTGAAGTCCGAAATGATACGGATTATCCTGTGAAGTCTGATTGGATGCAATCGTCAATTGCAATACCGGCTGAGTAGCGCTTGCATTGCTGTCGGAACCAGCATCTGTGATCGAACCAATGGTTCTTCTCTTGGATGTGCTTTGTCCTCCACAACCGCACAAAGAACTTACAAGAAGTCCGGCAATGATTGTCAAAGCTAAAATTCTACGAACTTTCATATATACTGTTCTCCCTCCTACTTAATTATATATCCTTCGTCAATAATACTCATTATATCATTTCCTACAAATTTCTACAACCAAAAGTATTCGTAGTTTCAAAAAACTTTTATATCCTACTGTTTGGGCGGTTGAAAGTTTCGAACCATCGCAATTTCCTTTGCGTAGCCCTCGTCATCATTTGGGGTTTCCAAAATAAAAGGTTTTCCTTCAAGCAACGGATGATAGGCAACGGCAAGCAGTGCGTCTGCACCGATTTTCCCTTCCCCGATTTTCTGATGCCTGTCCTTATGGGAACCGCAATCGTTCATGCTGTCATTGAAATGAACAGCATATAATTTATCTAGTCCGATAACATTATCAAAGGTTTTGAGCACGCCGTCAAGGTCATGGACTATGTCGTATCCGCCATCCCACACATGACAGGTATCAAAGCAGACGCCTACTTTATCCGCAAGTTCCACGCGGTCGAGGATTGCTCTTAATTCCTCAAAATTTCTACCGACTTCGGAACCCTTTCCCGCCATCGTTTCAAGAAGAACTATTGTTTGGTGTGTCGGTTTTAAGGCGTTGTTGAGTGCGTCGGCAATCAGTTCGATTGCTTTTTCAGCTCCTTGTCCAACATGAGAACCGGGGTGAAAATTGTAGTAATTTCCCGGAAGGTATTCCATGCGTTCCAAATCGTTGGCAAGCATCTCCCTTGAAAAGTTCCGTACACCTTCTTTTTCCGCACATACATTCATGGTATAGGGCGCGTGCGCCACCAGTTTACCAAAGTTATGTTCTTCCATAATTGTCCGAAGTTTTGCCACATCATCGGCGGAGATTTCCTTTGCTGCACCGCCTCTTGGATTTCTGGTAAAAAAGGCAAAGGTGTTCGCGCCAAGTTTAAGCGCTTCCTTCCCCATATGTTCAAAGCCTTTTGATGATGATAAATGATTTCCGATATACATGTTTTGATTCTCCTGTTGTTTTTTTATTCACAATCTCTTATATGCCTACCTTAACATAAAAATTTTACGGTTTCAACGTTTTTTGAAGGCCTTGAAAGCATCCATTGAATTCCGTCTGCTGTTCTTTTCGCCGTATCCTTAAAATGCCCTCCCGCATTCATACAGAGCACTGTATCAATCCCCTGTTTGCAGTAAAATGTTTCTATTTCCTCCGTATGCGCCTGAACATTTTTCATATAGGGATTTTTTGTTTTACATTCCTTGTTGCCCAAAGAAAAATACAAATACTCCGGTTTTCGCATCGGTTCATGCGAGAATACATATTCCTTAAAATCCGGAAACCAAAGGGAACCGGACATGCTAGCAATTCTTGAAAAAAGAGTTGTGCGGTACATGGAATAGACTGCAAATAAGCCGGCAAGAGAATATCCAGCCAGCCCTCTCCATGCAATGCTGCCTTGTATATCCTTTTCCGCAGTCGGAATGATAGTATCGGTCATCAATCGTAAGTACTTGTCTGCGTCTCCCATATACGGTGCATCATTTGGGAAAACAGGCGGGATATCCCACGGAACCAGATCCTGATTCCACTCCAGTCCGCTTATCACAACAAGTGTAAAATCCGAACAGTCGCTGTCACACAACGTTTGATACACATTGTCTGCTTCTTCCGCAGCAAAGGTATTCAGATATATAACAGGCATATCTGAAACTGCACTTGGATAAACCGTAATTTTTTTGTTCTCTATTTCGAAAGTTTGTTCTCTCATATTTTTCTGTTCCATCTGCTATTCCATTTCTTTCGGTATCACAATTTCCACAGCATTTTTTGGCAACTGTCTTACACATTCCAGAAATGCTCTTGCTGCTTTCCCTTCCGCAACAGGATAAGTATATCCCAATCCCTGTGCCACTTGCTCCGTAACGCGGGAAAACAGATCACACATAGTAAAAACAGCATTCCATGCTTCTTGCGTATTCCCGCCAAAATAAGTATTCAGATAGCTTTGATATTCGTCCTCAGAAAGCCACCGATACAGGTATTTTGCCGACTTTCCCACACTTACATGAAAATCGTGCTGACTGCCGAAATTACACGAGAGCATCTTTTCCAATTCTTTGCGGACAACAAAATTTGCCATATCCTGTACATACGGAATTTCTTCACGCCACAAGCCCTTTGCCAAATTGTTAGTGCACCACCAAAACTCATTGGTACATGCTCTGAATTGTGCTTGTGTCGGTTTCTTTACATGATAATCCACATCTGTTGCTTCCGATATCTCCGGCAAGATATGTTCTTTGTCCAATAAAATCCGGCAAAGCTTGTCATCACCAATATGCGTTTGGGCATGTGCAACTGTTTCTACATGAAGGTCAATTCGATTACCATCGTCAAACTGCATCAGCCATCCATAAATATTTTCTTTATCACTCGGAAAATTCGGATGTTCATCCGGATACTGCATATAGAGGATATTTCCAAATTTACAAATCCAATTTTTATCCTCAATAAAAGGCTGTGTTTTCGTTACCACAAACACAATATCGTAGTCTTGAAAAATATCTTTCGGTGCATTGCTATTTGTTCTGGAACCATTCATGTATACTGCTAAAATTCTGTCGTCCGATTTTGCAATATCCATAAATAACTGATACATCGTAGCTTCGCTGCGCATAAAAATCATCCCTTGTTACTTTTTATTTCTCTTAATAATTCATTAAAAGTCTTGGTATCCGTTGAAAATTTGTGGAACGCAAGTGCAAATTCTTTCAATGCTTTCTTTGAGGAGGATTGCATCGAAAATGTGTCTGCCTCACAATCAAATGTAAATTTTGCCTTTGTATCTGTTATGTATTGTTCCATAAATGCTAACGCAATCTTTTCCCAATCGTATCCGTTCCCTAACAGATTATTTTGTTCAAAGCATTCCTGATTGAGCACGCCTGCATCAAGGATTAACGAATAGCTTCCGCTTTCCGACATCCAGCGAAACGGCGCAATCGTCTGCTTTAATTTTTTATCATTATCGCGTGGCTGTGGATATTCCTTTTGACGTTCCTCCACAATTTTTTCATAATTTAATTCTATTCCCTGCTTCGTCAGCAAGGAGCGAATATCGTCCTCTATATCTACCCCGCTATATATAACAGTCTCTCCGACACCTGCCTCTACCAGTTCATCGCGCTGTTGTTGTGTGATCCTGGCATCCTGACCGCCTTTCCATATGCGAGGGGGAGATACAGGATATAAGAAAGTAATGTTTTCATAATCAGAGTCAATCCACTTGTCATAATGTGGATTACCGAATAAGAAACGCCAACGTCTTGTTTTGAATGCGTGCACCATAAATACAGGTGCAAACATCCGTCCCGAATTGACAATGATTTCAGGCGTTTCGGGAATTTTCCCTACATACTGAAAAACTTCTATCAATTTGCAGTTTCCCATATCAATGTCAATCAGTCGTCCATACGCGTATATGTCGTCTTTGCGAAACATATATTTTTTGTAATCAATCAAATCCTCCAGATTTCTCCACGGTAAAAACAACGGGATTACAAAAATATCGCCAATGTCAATTTCTTTTTTTGTATTCTCCAAATATTCCATTACGATACCTCACTTATCGCGTATGCGTTCGTAATATCACAATTCTTCCCTTGCAATTATAGTACTATCATATCACAAAGCGTTGAGAAAAAGTAGGTCAAAATGGGAATTCATGTTGTATTTGACGCACATATCATAAAAGTCTATAATAAAACAATCATTGGCTCTGTTGACTGATTTTTAGAAAATGGGAGAACTTCTATGAAATTTTACCTTGCCCCAATGGAGGGAATCACGACTTATATCTACAGAAACGCCTACAATCACTATTTTGGCGGCATTGACAAATATTTCACACCGTTTATAGCAAGCAAGAAAATGAACCGTCGGGAAATGAATGAGATTCTTCCTGAACATAATGCACACATCACGGTTGTCCCGCAAATTCTGACGAACCGCTCGGACGAATTTCTGCAGATTACACGCAAAATTGCAGAATACGGCTACACTACTGTAAATCTCAATCTTGGATGCCCTTCCGGCACTGTCACGGCAAGAAAGCGCGGCGCCGGTTTTTTGAGTGTTCTTGACGAATTGGAGCGTTTTTTATATGAGATTTATGAACAGTCGCCGCTGAAAATTTCCATTAAAACCAGAATTGGTGTTGAATCAGTTGATGAGTGGGAAAATATTCTTAAATTGTACAAAAAATATCCGATGGAGGAGCTGATCATTCATCCACGGTTACAAAAAGAACTTTACAAATTCACGCCGCATAAGGATGCATACGCGGTAGCTGTTGCCGCTTTGCCGGATATTCCTCTTTGTTACAATGGGGACATTACCTCGCTGCAAAGTTACGAAGAACTTCTTGATTTTGTTCCACAAACCGAACGTATCATGGTAGGACGTGGCATTTTGAGAAATCCGGCGTTAATTACGCAGTTAAGTGAACATGCAAATAACGTTTTGTGTTCAAATGATATGCAATCTGCTCATGTTGCCAAAGAAACCCTCAAGTCCTTCCATGATGAAATATTTGAGGGCTACGCTGCACAAATGTCAGGGGAAACACCAACGCTTTTCAAGATGAAAGACCTGTGGACATACTTGATTGAAAGCTTCAAGGCGTCAGACAAATACCTCAAAAAAATCCGGAAAGCCTCGACTTACAGTGAATACAAGATTGCAGTCAACAACCTATTTCGGGAATGTGAAATGCGGTGCTAAATTTTATTCCAAACAAACAGCCTGTTCTTTGATCGGCTGAAATAGCACTCCGTCATCATCACTGATTTCACTCTGTTTTCCTTCTGCCCGCAGGATTGTCCCATCTGCTTTTTTTATATACTGCCGCACATACAGATTTTCATAAACATGTGGCTTTCCATAATAATACCAAACCCATAATACTTTCACAGCATCTCCGATAATCAGTTGATTTTCTGCGTTGATAATGTTTGTTGGTTGATAAATGTATAATGCCTCCTCGCCTGCAAAATGAATTCGGATTTCATCTTTGCTCCATTGCACCGTTTCAATTATATGAAAATTGTCATGTGGTCGTCCAAACCACTCTCCCCAAATGCATAGGCTGCCACCATTAACTTTTAATTTCTCTATGAAACGTTCCTTCATGCAGTATTTGGCTTTTTCAAGTGGTGGAATCTCCTCTCCATAGGAAGGGAAATAGCTGCAATGCAGTGACTTTAATCTCATTTGCAAAAACAACTGATTTTGTATACAGAGCTCGTATGGAAACGAATTATTCCCATCATCCATGATGATATATGCAATGACCTCTTTCCCCGAATCGACTGCCCATACTGCATTGGACATTTTCGGTAGATATATTGAAACCTTTTCCACCACATCCGACAGCATATCTGTTTCCAATACGTCTATCATTTTTTCATTTGGAGCAGTGACATCATCGCCCATGCACACACTTTGACGATCAACTTTAATTTGAGCAACCGACATTTTTACTTCCACCGTTATTATCTGCCGACTAAATAGCCTTCTAAAATGTATTCTATTTTTACCCTTCATACCTATTTCTCAATTTTGCAAGAAGCACCCCAACCGCAAAACTCAAAACGCCCAAAAACACCGCCGCAATTTTCACCTTTTCCTCTTGCTCCTCCGTCAAGAACATCTCATGAGAACCGTGAAAGAACCAACGCATGCTTATTATAAAAATAACGATACTTAGAAAAATTCCTAAATTCAACAATATCATCAATATCTTTTTCATCGTAGCAGCCCTCTCTCCATAAACAGCTTAAGAAACAGTATCAACCCTTCCGTTGAGAATAAATCATAAGCTGAATACTGTCGTCCGCGCAAAACTTTGTCCCGTTAAAATCCGCGAAACTGTCACAAACACGCAATCCCCGCTCATTCATAATCCTCTCAATCTCCGATAATGTATACAGCCGCGTTGGATTTCCATGTTCTATAACAGGTTTACCAAGCGGTTCGCCATATGGATAATCCAACTGCCCGTACAGCATTGTTTTCGTTTCCTTATCCCACTCAAACTTCGACAGTGTAAGGCATTTCTCACCTTCATCCCATAGTTTACAAGGAAAATGATGCTCTGCATAGTCTGCATTCATAATGTCCATAAAGGACTTCCCGCCCGGTTTTAAGGCATTTGCTATGACATTGAAAATTTTCAGGTTCTCCGTATCATTTTCTAAATATCCGATTGCGCCATCTCCCATATTGAGAACAAGATCAAACGCATTCCGAAAAGAAACATCTCGGATATCCGATAAAATAAATGTTGCATCAAATCCTTTTTCTTGCGCCGTTTTGTTGGCAAAATCGACATAATCCTTCGTAATATCTACACCAACCACGCAAAAACCTCTTGCCGCTAATTCCAGCGAATGTCTGCCAAAACCGCAAGCTAAGTCAAGCACCCGCTCATTACCTTTTAAATCCAGTTGATTGATTAAAAAGTCCACTTGCGGTTTTGTACCCTCTACCCATGACAAATCTTGAATATCAAGACTCCAAATTTTCC
>JAIEDW010000412.1 GCA_029067805.1 Lachnospiraceae bacterium | reverse complement strand
GGTATGTGAGATACCGGAGCATCTTTTCGGGCGTCTTTTTGATGTTATGGACAAAAAACGGATTGAAAAAGTAAGAGCGCTTCGAAACGAAAAGGAACGACTGCGGAGTATTCATGCGGGACTTTTGCTGCGTCATGCATTTTTACAAGAAGGGTATGACGAGGAGATGTGGCGGCAGATAGAGATATCAAAAGGCAGCTACGGAAAACCCTATATGTCGAACTGTAAGGATTTTTTCTACTCTATCTCTCACTCGGGCGAATGGGTGGTATGCGCAGTGGACGATACGGAAACAGGTGTGGACATTCAGGAAGCAGGCGAGTTCAAAATGGCAGTTGCCAGGAGATTTTACGCAAGCGAGGAATATGACAGACTTTTGCATTGCGCTTTTGATGAAAAAAGACAGACAGCGGAACTATATAAAATGTGGACGGCAAAGGAAAGCTGTGTCAAACTCACGGGAAGAGGAATCGGAGCGGGGATCAGTAAGTACGTTACGGACAGTGCCTACACGCATATTATGAATAAAGAGGAAAACAGTCAGTTTTATATAAAACTGTATGAGTGCATACCGGGCTATATGATATGCGCATGCAGCGAATGTGAGAGTTTTCCGGAAAATATAATTTTGACTGACATAGTCAGCCAAACGCTCAATAGGGAGGGGAACAAGACATGCTAAAGGAGAACGGAAAAAATACCGTTAAAAAGGGCGAGATTATATTCGCAAAAGGGGAAGAACTAACGCAAATAGGGATTGTGCTTGCGGGAAAGGTTATGGTGCAGGGAAGCTGTTACCGGCTCATAAGATCACAGGGCTCGTATTTGGCGTTAAACAGAATGAATGATGAGATATACAATGCAACCTATACGGCGCTTGAGGATTCTGTAATATACGCACTTCCTGTTCAGGGAGAGGAAACGCTTCGCAATATTATCTCAAAAAATGCAGATTATCGTGCGATCATGATTTCGTCACAGTTTAAGAATGCGGTAGATCTCCACAGAATTAAGATGAGTCTTGCCGATCGGGCAGAGCGTATCTATAATTTTGCAAAGAGCAGTTACGAGCAATACAAGAATTTTTGCAAAAGCTATGGTGTGGCAGCGGTTGGAATTGCGGAACTGGAGGATTTGAAGCCGTATGAGGCGATCCAGGATATGAATGAATATCGTGTCGCATATTATGAGGAAGGCGCAAAAATTCCGTTGAGCGCTAATAAGCAGTATTTTTCCTACAGCGAGGAGATGGTAAGTTTTCAGGTCAATGAGATTATAGGACTTATTGCAGTTTTTCGCGATGATTGTGCTGCGATGGTTGAGTACATAAAAGGATTGATTGATGTCGTAGGACTGCGGCCAAGACAGAATCTTTTCGAACATATCTGCACAAAGGCAAATGAAGTTAAGAAAAAGGAAAATCTTCCGATCGAGCTTCATGTACTGTTGTCAAATATTATAGATGAGATGGAATTTCAACATAGCGCCTTGAGTCAGCAGCTTGAGGATCTGCCCAAACTTGACGTACAGGCGTTGCGGGACGGCATGTCGGCGCTTGCGGGCAGAGAAGTGATCGCGAAAGAGCAGAAATCGAAGGAGGAGCGGGACAAAGACATTGCAAGAGATTTGGAATCTCTTCCGAATTCGTTAGACCAGATTTTAAAGTATGCGCCGCTTAGTGACGAGGATAAAGAGAAATTAAAGACAAATATCGATCATCTTGTGGAAGTGCCCGACAGACTTTCTGTGGAAGATGATGTCAAGAAAGCAAAGAAAACAATTACTCCGCTGGTATTCAAGCTCTATCTTGCATGTTATCGCAAGATAAAAGAAGGTTTGATCGCGCCGCCGAAAGCAGTTCAGCTTTTTATGAATTACGGTTATATCGATGAGCGTCTTCTTGATCCGGAACACCTTGAATTTTTGTGTGGAATAGAGTATGAGGAGAACGAGGGCCCCTGCACAGTAGTCAGCATGATGGAATGGCTTGACATGATCAAGGAGGGCAAGAGAGAACCGTCAAAGAGTGAGTTTGACGAGGATTATATCGAGAACTTACGTTCACTGAAAAAACAGGGTGAGATTACGGAAAAAGAGCAGAAGGTTCTGATGAATGATATGGAAAAGCGTGTAGAGTACGAGGTTATGAACATGCAGATGAGCAACACCCGTACACTTTACGGTCAGCCTTCGGCATATATGCCAATCCTTTATAAGGAGGCTATTTTCGGATATCTCGATAAGATTCTGGTCACAAAGCGCAAGATTAATGAGAGCGTAAAGAAGTTTGTTAATCTGGATTATTCTGTATTTTACAGAGAAGTGATTTACTCCAATGCGGATCTTAAGATTACAAATGAAACGGTTATGAAAAATGTGTATCCCGATGTTATTTTATTCCCGCTTTTCGGAACGAACGCTTCCATGTGGCAGGAGATTGGCGGAAAGAACAAGGGAACGCCTGCACGTTTCTGTTTCCCTGTTATGACAAGTACTAATATTGATGATTTAATGGTAAAGATGTTTGGACGTTTCCGTTGGGAAATCTGTCGCTGCATACAGGGTATGGCATGGAATGATGTAAAGGTGAAATCGCTTACGTCGGAATATATGGATTATATCCAGTTTTACAGAAAGAACCGTGACCTTTCGGATGAGGCGCGTGAGAAAGTGAAGCTTCAGATTCAGAAAGGCAGAAACAACTCGCGTGAGATTTTCCTGATGGATTATGAGGCGTGGATTAAGAATGAGGCAAACGGATCCATGAAGATGAATAAAGTGGCAAGGGAGCTGCTTGCAACATATTGTCCGTTTGAGAAATCGCTTCGAACGAAGCTGAACGCCCAGCGTCCGTATGAGGTGGCACAGGCAAGGAGTATGAGGAACGCACAGAAGAAGAAGCAGGAGTTTGAGCTTAAGATCAAGGCGTTGCAGAAGGTAACCGATGAGATACCGGACGAAATGATGAATACGTATAAGTTTTTTGCAGAGATGTAAAAGAAAATGGAATAAGAAACGGAGCTGTTGCACTCAATTAGTGCGGCAGCTCCGTTTCTGTATCTTGTGTATCATTGCTTTCATTTGCTTCATCGGGGTCTTCCTCACTTTCCTCTTCCGCGGGAGGGGGCAGCAGGATCACAACCGTTTCAATACGATTATTATCAACTTTTGTCGCCGTAAGAGAGATTCCGTTCTCGGTAATAACCTCTTCGCCTTCCGTTGGGAAACGGTCTAACAATTCGATCATGATACCGCCGATGGAATCGTAATCTTCCGATTCGAAGGTCGTGTTCAGCGCATCGTTGATATCGCTTAACTTCATGCTGCCGCCGACCTCATACTGAAAGTCATCAAGCTGTTTCAAAAGTTCCGCTTCGTCCTCATCATATTCGTCGCGTATCTCGCCGACGATTTCCTCAAGCAAATCCTCAATCGTGATCATGCCGACCGTCGCGCCGTATTCATTCAGGACGAGCGCGACATTGGAAGTGATGTGACGCATTTCAAGCAGCAGATCGGCTGTTTTCTTATATTCATATGTGTAATGTCCCTCACGCATGATATCTCGTATCTGAAAGGCAGCTCTATCTGTTACCAGAAGAAAGTCCTTTACGTTCACGAAACCGATGATATTGTCGATTTCGTCTTCATATACAGGAATGCGGGTGTACATGGATTCGCTGAAGATGGCAAGCAATTCGTCATACGAAGCGTTCACATCAACGGTGGTCATGCTGATACGAGGAATCATAATGTCTTTTGCCACTGAGTCACCAAACTCAAATACGTTGTAGATCAGCTTTTTCTCCTCCTGCTCAATGACGCCGTCCTCATGGCTGACATCAACATATGTTTTCAACTCTGTTTCCGTCATTGCCGCACGACTTGACGGGTCTATATGCATCAGTCTCAAAAAAAAGCCAGCAATTTTGTCAACTATAAAAATTATAGGTGTGAGGATATTCATTAGAAAATAGATAATGTTTGCATATGCAACGGAAAGCTTTTCGTTGTTGCACATCGCCCATGTTTTGGGAACAATTTCACCGAATACAAGGACGAACATCGTAAGCGCGCCAGTACCAATACCGACAGCTGCGTTTCCCCATATGCGAATGACAAGTGCGGTCATGAGTGAAGATGCACTCATGTTTACGATATTGTTTCCGATAAGAACGGCGCTGATGAGTTTACTTTTATTATCCAGAATTTTTTGAAGTGTGAGTACCCGCCCTTTGGGATTTTCTTCCACCATCGCACGGATTTTAACGGCACTGATGGTCGTAAGGGCAGTTTCTGCCGACGAGAAAAATGCAGACAGTACTAAAAGCACTGCGAGAACAGCAAGTTGTATGGCACCAGGGGTATCCAAAGTAAAATCACTCCTTTTGAATTTATATTCTCATTGTTACTTTATCATATCAAAGCAGATATCAGCATAGATTATATCAGCGTTAGTAAAATAATACAAGATAATTGTAAAAAAAATTGCGTAAGAAAGGAGGAATTTCTATGAAAAGCGGATTTGTAACAGAAAGGCTGATTGCGCTGTTGAAATGTCTGCTGGCAGCTTACCTGATAACCGGGATATTGCTTGTTGCAGTAGCGGGGTTGTTGTACAAGTTTTCGCTCGGAGAAAATGTGGTGGATATTGCGATTATTGTCGTATACTGTGTATCATCACTGCTTGCAGGGCTGTTTTTCTCGAAAGGTGCAGCAAGCCGTAGATTTCTATGGGGTTTGGCGGCGGGAGCAGTGTACTTCCTTGTCATATGTGCAGTGACATTTGCTGTGGAGGGGCAAATCCATCTGATGAGCAATTCCTGTGTCACAACGCTTTTTATCTGTACGGGAAGCGGAATGCTTGGCGGAATGCTGGGATAAGCTGCCTGTATCGACTGCGAAAAGGTAAAATATGTAAATATAAAATCCAAAAACAGGAATTTTGTAAAAAGTACTAGGATTGTGTCGAAAAATATGCTATACTCTACGCGTGCAAAATGAAACGCATTGTCCGAAGGAAAAGGAGAGGGCATTGCACAAAACAGCAAGCGAGGAGAGTAGAGATGAAACACATAACAACAAGAATAAAAGCGCTTATCATGGCGCTTGTAATCACGATTGCGTCAATCGCACCGCAGGCAACAGCGTATGCGGCGCCAAACGAGGTACCGCAGGCAACGCTTGGAATCGATGTGTCGCGCTATCAGGGACTTATCAATTGGGATCTGGTTGCGGCATCCGGCGTGCAGTTTGCAATGATCCGCGTAGGATACCGTACACAGGCGACCGGAATTTTATATGAAGATCCTTATGCAAGATATAACATGCAGGAAGCGAACCGCGTGGGCATCAAAGTCGGCGCATACTTCTTTTCGACGGCAGTGTCGATTGAAGAAGTAACGGAGGAGGCTCTGTTTACTGCAAATATACTGAGTAAGTACAAGATTACATATCCAGTCGTATATGATTGCGAGGGATATAAAAATAGCGCAAACCGCCACTATGGAATTGATAAATCGATTCGTACGGCGCTCGCTACAATATTTTTGAACACAATCGCGTCACAAGGCTATACGCCTATGTTTTATGCTTCAAAAAATGATATGGAAAACAGCGCGTACTGGGATATGAGCATATTAAATAATTATAAGGTATGGGCAGCATGGTATCCGTCAGACCCGTTCCCAATCACACCTGCCTGCACTTATACGGGGCCACATATGATGTGGCAGTATACATGCACGGCTATGCTTCCCGGAATAAACGGCGCTGTGGATATGAATGTGGCATATTTTAATTACGATGGCATCGCAGAGGCACATGATCCGTCCGGAGCGGAATATATTGATCCGGCTTCGATTGTGACTGCGCAGTATGTCGATGTGCTTGAGGTGGTGACGCCAAACGTTACGGAGCTTAGCTTAAGAACGGTTCCGAGTACAGCAAGTAATGATACGATCGTCATCCAAATTAATCCGGGCGATATGATTTATCGTACTGGTATCGGAAGCAACGGCTGGTCAAGAGTAGTGCTTGGAGATCAGATTTTGTATGCATATTCCGAATATTTAGATAAAATAATGTAAAAACCTCTTTTCTTGTGACAGATTATGTGATATACTACTTGGAGTTAAGATTACTGTGATACAGTAAAGCGTATAGTATGAAGATAAGGAGGCACAAGTATGAAGCACATAAAGACGTTGACAACAAGAGATTACAAAGAGTCAATGAAGAAAGGCGGATGCGGAGAGTGTCAGACATCTTGCCAGTCTGCATGTAAAACATCTTGCACAGTCGGAAACCAGAGCTGTGAAAGTGTAAAGTAATACTTATTTCGCAATAAAAGAAAATCAATGTAAGCAGCGGTTTTAGTCCAATAAGACGACGCGTAAAACGTGTCGGCGTTTGGTTTGGTCGCTGCTTCATTATGTACACGGACGCTTAAGAAAAACAGCGTAAATTGTATGAAAAAAGGAACGAATGGAAATTGATACATCAGTATAAAAATAACGGTTATAATATCGTATTGGACGTAAACAGCGGCTCGGTGCATGTTGTCGATGATATGGTCTATGACGTGATCGCCTGCATGGTGGAAAATAAGCTTGAAATGACCGGGAAAGAGGAAATCCTGGCGGTGCTGCAAACAAAGCTTTCTGGATACAAAGAGGACGATATTGCGGAATTGACCGAGATAGTCGATGAAATCTGTGCACTTAGGGACGACGGAATGCTCTTTACAGATGATATCTACGAGAAGAGCATTGCGGCATTCCAAAACCGTGAAACGGTGGTGAAAGCGTTATGTCTTCATATTGCCCACGACTGCAATCTAAAATGTCAGTACTGCTTTGCGGAGGAGGGCGAATATCATGGAAGACGAGCCCTTATGAGCTTTGAAGTGGGGAAAAAGGCGCTTGACTTTCTAGTGGCAAATTCGGGACACCGCGTAAATTTGGAGGTTGACTTTTTTGGTGGAGAACCACTTATGAACTGGCAGGTCGTAAAGGATCTGGTGGCTTACGGAAGAAGTCTTGAAAAACCTTATAATAAGAAGTTTCGGTTTACACTCACTACAAACGGCGTGCTTTTAAACGATGATATCATTGCGTTTGCCAATCGGGAGATGGCGAATGTGGTGCTGAGCGTTGACGGAAGAAAGGAAGTCCATGACAAAATGCGTCCGATGGCGGGCGGTCAGGGAAGTTATGACCTTGTGATCCCGAAATTTAAGAAAGTTGCGGAAAGCAGAAATCAGACAAATTATTATGTGCGTGGAACGTTTACGCATTTTAACAAAGATTTTGCGGCAGATGTTTGTCACTTGGCGGATTTGGGTTTTCAACAGATATCCGTGGAGCCTGTAGTGGCGCCCGAGAGTGAACCGTACGCGCTTGTAGAGAGCGATCTGCCGGAATTGTTGGCAGAGTATGACAAGCTTGCCGCCGAAATGATAAAACGCAATCGGGAAGGAAAAGCTTTTCATTTCTTTCATTTTATGATAGATTTAAAGGGTGGTCCTTGTGTGTACAAGCGTTTGTCGGGCTGTGGCTCCGGTACAGAGTATCTGGCAGTCACTCCGTGGGGAGATTTTTACCCGTGTCACCAGTTTGTGGGACAGGAAGAATTTCTTATGGGAAATGTGGACAAGGGTATCACCAATACCGACATTCGTGAGGAGTTTAAAACATGTAATGTATATTCAAAGGAAAAGTGTAAGGATTGTTTTGCCAAGTTCTATTGCAGCGGCGGCTGTGCGGCAAATTCCTATAACTTTCATGGAAGTATTCACGATGCCTATGATCTGGGCTGTGAACTTCAGCGAAAAAGAGTTGAATGTGCAATCATGTTAAAAGCGGCGTTAGCCGAAGAAATCTAATTACATTAGACGCTAAAAAGAAAAGGAGTAATCAAACGATGAAAAAAAGTAAAGGCATTTTAACCTTAGTTCTGACCATTGTTATTATGGCGGCTTTGGGATATGTGGCGGTCTACGGTATTGGTACCGAAAAGGCGGGGGCAGCCTCTGAGATTAAACAGGGACTTGACCTTGCGGGCGGCGTAAGTATTACATATCAGGTCGTAGGAGATGGAAAACCTTCGGCAGCGGATATGGACGATACGGTTTACAAGCTGCAAAGACGTGTTGAAGTGTACAGTACGGAGGCACAGGTCTATAAAGAAGGTGACGACCGTATCAATATTGAAATTCCGGGTGTATCGGATGCAAACGCAATTCTTGAGGATTTGGGAAGACCGGGTGCGCTGTATTTTGTTTCGCAGACAGACGCTGACGGCAACCAGAACTATTCTTATACAGGTTCGGGATATACAGGTTATTCCCTCAATAAGACGATTGATGAGCTGTTAGCTGACGGCAGCATCGTGCTTGAGGGTACCGATGTGGAGTCCGCACAGGGCGGTACGAGCAACGACAATCTTGGAAACAGCCAGTTTGTGGTAGATCTTGTCTTTACAAGCGAGGGTACGCAAAAGTTCGGCGAAGCGACGACAAAAGCATATGCAAACGGCGAGTCCATCGGTATTTACTATGATGAGGACTTTATCAGTGTACCGAATGTACAGGCGGCGCTTACGGATGGCAGAGCGCAGATTACGGGTATGGGCAGCTTTGAAGATGCGGAGCGGCTTGCAAGCCAGATTCGTATTGGTGGTTTGAAACTGGAACTGGAAGAGTTGCGTTCGAATGTGGTAGGAGCTCAGCTTGGTGCGGAAGCAATTAGTACAAGCTTAATGGCAGCGTTGATTGGTCTGATCATTATCGCGCTTTTTATGATCGTTGTTTATCGCATTCCGGGCCTTTCTTCCGTGCTTGCGTTGATTATCTATGTTATATTGATGGTACTTTGCTTGAATATGTTTGAGATTACCTTGACGCTTCCGGGTATTGCCGGTATTATCCTTTCTATTGGTATGGCGGTCGATGCGAACGTTATCATCTTTGCTCGTATCAGAGAGGAGATTACGGCAGGAAAATCGGTAAGAGGCGCGATTGAGGACGGTTTCAAGAAGGCGCTTTCCGCAATCGTTGACGGAAACGTGACAACTTTGATTGCAGCGCTCGTGCTCGCATTGAAAGGTTCCGGTACGGTTAAAGGCTTTGCATATACGCTTGCCCTTGGTATTGTGATTTCCATGTTTACGGCGCTTGTTATTACAAGGCTGATCTTGAGAGCCATGTTTGCAATCGGTTTAAAAGATGTTAAATTCTATGGTTTAAACAAAGAGAGAAAGACGGTAGATTTCCTTTCCAAGAAAAACCTTTTCTTTGGGATATCCATCGCGGCAATTGTTCTCGGATTTGTGTTTATGGGCGTCAATGCGGCATCTACAGGACGCATTTTAAATTATAGTCTTGACTTTGTAGGTGGTACATCTACAAACGTTACTTTCAATGAAGATATGGATCTGGCACAGATTGACTCAACGGTTGTGCCGGTATTTAGCAATATCACGGGTGATGGAGCCGTACAGGTACAGAAGGTTGCCGGTTCGAACGAGGTTATCTTTAAGACAAGAGAATTGAATGTCGATGAAAGGCAGCAGTTGGAGCAGGATTTAGTTGATAACTTTGGTGTCAATAAGGATCTTATCACGGCGGAGACAATCAGCTCGACAATCAGTTCGGAGATGAAGGCTGACGCGATTGTGGCGGTTATCATTGCAACCGTCTGCATGTTGATTTATATCTGGTTCCGATTTAAAGATATCCGCTTTGCAGCAAGTTCGGTTGCAGCGCTGATCCATGACGTGCTTGTCGTGCTTGCGTTTTATGCGATTGCAAAGGTATCTGTGGGCAGCACATTTATTGCATGTATGCTTACGATAGTCGGTTATTCGATCAATGCGACGATTGTTATCTTTGACCGTATCAGAGAAAATCTTGCGAGCATGCAGCGCAAGGACAGCCTTGACGAACTTGTAAACAGAAGTATCAGCCAGACGCTTTCAAGAAGTATCTTTACATCTCTTACAACGTTCATCATGGTAGCGGCATTATTCGTACTTGGTGTTACCTCAATTAGAGAGTTTGCACTGCCGCTTATGGTAGGTATCGTGTGTGGTACGTATTCTTCGGTATGTATTACAGGTGCGTTGTGGTATGTACTCAGAACAAAGATTGCAAAGAAATAAGAATAAAAGTGACATGCGTGTCATAAAAGCTGCGGCTGTTCTTTGCCGCAGCTTTTTCGTGAATAGGGAATTATGAAAAAGAAACTTGGTATTTCATCGGCGGTATTAAAGTGGATAGCGGTTTTTTGCATGATCATTGATCATTTTGCGTGCGCAGTATACAATCCGAATGTCTTAGGAAACGATTGCAGTATCGAGGTATATCGTTTTTTGAGAAATATTATCGGTCGAATTGCATTTCCAATCTACTGCTACCTTTTGGTGGAGGGTTTTTTTCATACCAAAAGCGTTTGGAAGTATCTGAGAAATCTGGCAATATTTGCCGTGCTTTCGGAGATACCGTTTAATATGGCGATTTTCGGACACGTTTTTTATCCGAAAGGGCAGAATGTTTATTTTACCTTGGCATTAGGTCTTTGCGCAATCATTTTGCTGAAAAACGTTGCAGGGGTTCGTTTTCCTCAGCTTTTGGCACAGGCTGTGATTATTGTGGCGTTTTTGTATTTGGGTGAGCATCTGGAGGTGGATTATCACTGGAAGGGCATTGCCTATATCATTCTGTTTTATTATCTGAAATTGTTACAGATTGGAAATGGTCTTGCCGCACTTGCGGGAGCCGCGTCGTTTGTGATGTATGAACCCGCGGCGGTGCTTGCGTTTATACCGGTTTATCTTTATAATGGAAAGCGTGGGCGGCAGATTAAATATTTGTTTTATGCGATTTATCCGTTGCATTTAGCAATATTTGGCGTGCTGCGATTTTGGCTTTGCGGGAAATTGTGATAAAAAATTAATAAATTAATGTCGATACAGAAATGGAGGAGAACGATGTACGCATATGAGATTAATGCGGGATACAGCGCGATGGACGAGTCGTTTCGGATGAAGATTACGTCAATTCTTGACTGCTTTCAAGATGCGGCGACGTTTGAAGCGGAGAATGGAACAATCAGTACGGAATATTTGTATCAAAGGAATATTGTGTGGCTGTTGAGTTCGTGGCAGATTGTGATTGACAGAAGACCGGGCATGAACGAGCATATTAAAGTCACGACTTCACCGTATGATTTTAAGGGCTTTTTGGGGTACAGAAATTTTACGATTGAGAGCGCGGATGGGGAAATTATGGTAAAGGCGGCGTCAATCTGGTCGTTGATTGATACGAAAACACTTACTCCTGCAAAGCCGACACAGGAATTAAAGGACGGTTATCCATTATCGGAAAAACTTGCGATGGACTATGCGCCGAGAAAAATCGCGATTTTGGGCGAGGGCGTTAAACAGGAGCCGTTTCCGGTAAGGAAATACCAAATCGATTCCAATAAGCATGTCAACAATGTTGAGTATGTGAAAATGGCGCTGGAGTTTGTAGATTGTCCCGATGAAATCAGAGAGCTTCGGGTGGAATACAAAAAGGCGGCGCATTTTGGAGATTTGGTGGTGCCGGTTGTCTACATGTGCGATAAAATTATGCAGATACAGTTACAGGATACACAGGGCGGCATCTTTGCGGTAGTGGAATTTCATTTCAGATAATCAGGATCGATTGATCATAAAAGAATAGAGGATTTATATGGCGAATTGGCGAGTGGCGGCAAAGCGGGCGGATTTTAATGCGATTGCGCAGAAGTATCATATTGACCCTGTATTGGCGCGCATTATCCGGAATCGGGATATTATTGATGATGCGGATATTGATAAGTTTTTAAACGGCGGTATCAAAGATTTATATTCGCCGCTTTTATTAAAGGATATGGAAAAAGCAGTTGATATGCTGCTTATCAAAACAGACGAGAAAAAGCCTATTCGCATTATCGGCGATTACGATATTGACGGGATTTGCTCGACTTACATTTTATATCGGGGACTGAGCGCGTGCGGCGCGTGTGTCGATACGGCAATTCCGCACAGAATTCATGATGGATACGGACTCAATGAAAATTTGATTCGCGCGGCATATGAGGCGGGCACGGATACGGTTCTTACATGCGACAATGGTATCGCGGCATATTCGCAGATTGCGTTTGCAAATTCGCTGGGATTGACTGTAATAGTCACTGACCATCACGAGGTGCCTTATGAGGAAACGGACGGTGTGCGTACATATAAAACTCCCCCGGCATATGCAGTTGTAGATCCGAAACAGGAGAATTGCACATACCCTTTTTCCGAAATTTGCGGCGCCGTGGTGGCTTATAAGCTCGTGCTGTTGCTTTTGGCAAAGCATTATGACAAGACGTGGCAGGAGATGATGGAGTCGGAGCTTGGACTGGAACTTTTGGAGCTTGCCGCATTTGCGACGATTGGCGATGTGATGGAGCTTGTGGACGAGAATCGCATTCTTGTAAAGTGCGGGCTTGCGCTTATGAAAAATACGAGAAATATCGGGCTGAAAGCGCTTATAGATGTGACGCAGACACAGCCGGAGCAGATCAAACCGTACACGATCGGATTCGTGCTGGGACCGTGCCTGAATGCAACGGGGAGACTTGATACGGCGGTCAATGCGCTTGCGCTTTTTCAGGCGGAGGATACCGAACATGCAGTGAACATTGCAAACGAATTAAAGTCGATGAACGACAACAGAAAGGAGCTTACCGCAAAGGGCGTGGACGAGGCGGTAAATCTGATAGAGGAGAAACACCTGTTAAGCGATAAGGTACTTGTAATCTATCTGCCCGAGGTGCATGAAAGTCTTGCGGGAATTATTGCGGGAAGAATACGGGAAAAGTATTGCAGACCGACGTTTGTGCTGACAAACGCCGAGGACGGCGTGAAAGGTTCGGGACGCTCGATTGAGGCGTTTCACATGTACGACGAGATGACAAAGTGTAAGGAGCTTTTTATCAAATACGGGGGACATAAGCTTGCGGCGGGCTTATCGCTTCCTAAGGAAAACGTGGAACCATTTCGAAAGGCGTTAAACGACAACTGTACGCTTACGGAGGCGGACTTTGAAGAAAAGGTCATGATTGACGTGCCGATGCCGATGGATTACGCATCGCTTGAACTGGTACATGAACTCGAGCGTTTGGAGCCGTTTGGAAATGGTAATCCCAAACCGCAGTTTGCGCACAAAAATGTAAAGTTACTGTCGGGGAGAATATTGGGAGCAAATAAAAATGTCGGGAAGTATGTTGTCGAAACAGAGAATAAACAGCGGTTTGATATGATGTACTTTGGAGATTTGGAGGCATTTCGTACATTTCTATGTGGGAAATTTGGTGCGGATCAGGTGAAACAGCTATATGATGGCGGTGTTTTGGGACTTGAAATTTCCGTCGTGTATTATCCTGACATCAATGAATTTCGAGGAAAAGAATCGTTGCAGATAGTGATGAAGTATTACCAGTAGCATGAGGGTTAATTTATCCTTTGTTTATAAATATAATTGTTTTTTAAGGATTTAATCACACTTTAGACACATTTAAACTTTATAGTAATATATAGATAGTTGAACACTCACTATCTCCCCCTCATAAGAAATAGTAAAAGAACCCGGGAAGCGGGTTCTTTTGCATTTATGCTCAGCGCATCTCTTTTTCCAAAGGCATTTCCAGCACCAGCATTACGGAAGCGTGAAATACCATGCCTTCATGGGTAAATTCCGCTTCGCCATCATATTTTTGCGCAATTTCTGAAATGCTTTTTAGTCC
>JAIEDW010000411.1 GCA_029067805.1 Lachnospiraceae bacterium | reverse complement strand
GGTCAGGGTTCACAGTACGTTGGCATGGGAAAGGATTTTTATGATACATACAGTGAGGCAAAGGAAGTATTTGCGCTTGCAGGTGAGGCATCAGGGCTTGATATGGAGAAGCTTTGTTTTGAGGAGAATGAGGACATCAATATCACAGAGTATACGCAGATTGCAATGCTTGCGGACGAGGTGGCAATCCTCAAGGTGCTTGAGGCAAAAGGCATCAAGGCGGATATTACGGCAGGCTTAAGCCTCGGTGAATATGGTGCGCTTGCGGCGGCGGACGTTATGGATTTAAAGGATTTATTCCATATTATCAGAAAGCGCGGCATCTTTATGCAGGAAGCATATCCCGTAGGAGGCGCCATGACAGCGGTGCTCGGACTTGACGGTGAGAAGATAAATGAGATTTGTGAGGCGACAGAGGGCATTGTAACGGTTGCAAACTACAATTGCCCCGGACAGATTGTGATTACAGGGGAAGAGAAAGCAGTGGCGGCAGCCGCGGAGAAGCTTTCAGCAGCAGGTGCAAAGCGTTGTGTACCGCTGAAGGTAAGCGGCCCGTTCCACTCAGCGCTTTTGAAGGGCGCAGGTGAAAAGCTTGGCGAGGAACTCAAAAATATTGAACTTCGCAATCCGTCAATCCCGTATATCAGCAATGTGAATGCGACAGATGTAAACGACAAAGCGCCGATTAAGGAGCTTTTGCAGAATCAGGTGTCAAATTCCGTATGCTGGCAGCAGACCATCGAAAAGATGATTGCGGACGGCGTTGACACATTTATCGAAATAGGACCGGGAAAAACCCTTAGCGGCTTTATGAGAAAGATTAATAAAGACGTTAAGTGCATTAATATAGATAAAGTAGAAGATTTGGAGAAATTATAAAATGTTAAAAGATAAAATCGCTCTCGTAACGGGAGCAGGGCGCGGCATTGGACGTGAGATTGCGCTTACGCTTGCCAAGAACGGCGCCACAGTAATTGTAAACTATAATGGCTCAAAAGAAGCGGCAGATGAAGTTGTTGCGGAAATCACAAAAAATGGCGGCAGTGCAGAAGCGGTACAGTGCAATGTATCGGACTATGCCGCAAGTGAAGCGTTTGTAAAAACAGTGTTGGAGAAATACAAAAAGGTTGATATCCTCGTAAACAACGCAGGTGTAACAAGGGACAACCTGATCATGCGCATGAGCGAGGAAGATTACGACGCAGTGCTCGACACAAATTTGAAGGGTACATTTAATATGATCAAGCACCTTTCGCGCAGTTTTATCAAGCAGAGAGGCGGTAAGATCATCAATATTACGTCCGTAAGCGGCGTGCTTGGAAATGCGGGACAGGCAAACTATTCCGCGTCAAAGGCTGGCGTCATTGGACTGACAAAGAGCGTGGCAAGAGAGTTTGCAAGCCGCGGCGTCAACGTCAATGCGGTCGCTCCGGGATTTATTGATACAGACATGACAAAGAATATGACAGAAGATGCAAAGAAGGAACTGAACGCGATGATACCGATGGGGCGAGTAGGAAGTACGGCGGATATTGCACAGATGGTACTGTTCCTTGCAAGCGACAACGCAAACTACATTACGGGACAGGTAATGTGCGTTGACGGCGGTATGGCTATTTAATGGAGGTTATGAAACAATGAAGAAAAGAGTAGTAATAACAGGCATGGGTGCGATCACTCCGATCGGAAACAGTGTAGACGCTTTCTGGGAAGGCATCAAGCAGGAGAAGATCGGATTTGGAAAGATTACCTATTTCGACGCGTCCGAATATAAGTGTAAGATTGCCGCAGAGGTAAAGGATTTTGATCCGGCACAGTATATGGACAAGAAAGCCGCCCGCAGAATGGAGCAGTTCTGTCAGTTTGCAGTGGCAGCTTCTAAGGAAGCACTTGAAGATGCGGAAATTGATATGGAGAAGGAAGACGCGTTCCGCGTAGGCTGTTCCATCGGAAACGGTGTCGGCAGCCTTCAGGCAATGGAGCGTGAACATACAAAACTTGTGGAAAAAGGACCGTCAAAGCTTTCACCGTTGTTTGTACCCCTTGTAATTTCAAATATGGCAGCAGGAAATGTGAGCATTATTTTCGGATTAAAGGGAAAGAACATCAACGTCGTAACGGCATGTGCGACAGGTACAAATTCAATCGGAGAGGCATTTCGTGCCATTCAGTACGGTGACGCGGATATCATGCTTGCGGGCGGTACGGAGAGTTCAATCACACCGTTGGGAATCGGCGGATTTGCGGCGCTGACTGCACTTTCTTCCAGTGAAGATCCGACACGTTGTTCCATTCCGTTTGACAAAGACCGAGATGGATTTGTCATGGGTGAGGGCGCAGGCATTGTTGTGCTTGAAGAGCTTGAGCATGCAAAGGCAAGAGGCGCAAAGATTTATGCAGAAGTCGTAGGATACGGCTGTTCTGCAGACGCATATCACATTACTTCACCTGCGGAGGATGGCTCCGGCGCGGCAACGGCAATGTTAAATGCAGTCAAGGACGCAGGCATACAGCCTACGGACATCACTTATATCAATGCGCATGGCACCAGCACGCACCACAATGATCTTTTTGAAACAAGGGCAATCAAGAGTGCATTTGGTGATCATGCGAAGAATATCAAAATCAATTCTACAAAGTCCATGGTAGGTCATTTGCTCGGTGGCGCAGGTGCGGTTGAGTTCGTTGCCTGTGTGAAGGAAATTGAGGAAGGCTTTATTCACAGAACGGTCGGCTTACAGGAAAGCGAGGAGGAGTTGGATTTGAACTACTGCAAAGAGAGTTCAAAGGAAGAGATTACATACGCACTCAGTAATTCCCTCGGATTTGGTGGACACAATGCAAGCATTCTCGTGAAGAAATACGCGGAATAAAAATCACAGGAAAAATTAAATTGACACATGTGTTGTTAAGACGACACATGTGTCATAATGAGAAAACACAGGAAGGTGACACACATGTCAGTTTATACAGCAAAAGAAATTATGGAGATTATTCCTCATAGACAGCCATTTATGCTCATAGATACCATTGAGGAGCTTGATGAGGGAGAAAGAGCGCTCGGGAAAAAGTGTGTAAGCTTTAACGAGCCGTACTTTGCGGGACATTTTCCCGGAAACCCTGTAATGCCCGGCGTTCTGATTATTGAGGCACTTGCACAGGTCGGTGCGGTTGCTATTTTGGGAATGCCCGAGTGGAAGGGAAAGACAGCATATTTTGTGGGAATTGACAAAGCGCGTTTTAAGCAGAAAGTATATCCCGGCGACGTGTTGATGCTTGAAACAAAGATTGTCAAAGTAAAAGGACCGATCGGCGTCGGCGAGGCGACGGCAACGGTAAACGGCAAGGTTGTCTGCAAGGCGGAATTGACCTTTGCAATCGGGGATTAGAAAATCGGAAAAGAGGTTTATCATGGAAAGAAAACGGAGATTTCCTATTAATCTGTACAACAGACTGGAGGAAAAACTGAGAAATAAATCGGAAGAAAATAATGCGGAAGCAGTCGCGGTAGAGACATCCGCTGCAGAGGAGAAAAAGATCAAGTGTCCGAAGTGCGGCAAAATGGTAGAGCGTGACCGCGTTGTAAAGCATAAATATATCTGCTATGAATGTGGCGGCTATTTTCGTGTTAAGACAAACAATCGTATTCGTATGGTTGCGGACCCTAAGACCTTTGAACCTTGGTTTGAAGACATGGAAGTAAGCAATCCGCTTGACTTTAATGGTTATGAGGAAAAGCTTGCGGCAGCGCGAGAAAAGACAGGATTAAAGGAAGCTGTGACCGTTGGACGCTGTAAGGTATTTGGTGACGACATCGTGCTTGGTGTGTGCGATTCACGCTTTATGATGTCAAGTATGGGACACGTTGTGGGTGAGAAGATCACAAAAGCGATCGAACATGCAACAGAGCTGAAGCTTCCCGTATTTATTTTTTGCTGTTCCGGTGGTGCAAGAATGCAGGAGGGTATTATCTCGTTAATGCAGATGGCAAAGACTTCTGCTGCAATCAAAAAGCATGGTGATGCGGGACTTTTATACTGCTCTATTTTGACAGACCCGACAACCGGCGGCGTGACGGCAAGCTTTGCAATGCTCGGAGATGTGATTATGGCGGAGCCGGGAGCATTGATTGGCTTTGCGGGACCGCGTGTGATCAAGCAGACGATCGGACAGGAGCTTCCGGAGGGATTCCAGACAGCGGAGTTCCTTGTAGAGCACGGTTTTGTGGACGGTATCGTGGAGAGGGAAAATCTCAAAAAGACAATTCATTTTCTGATCCGTTCGCATCAGTGTGTCGGAAAGAAGACATACAATGCTTTTGGCGAAGAAGCAGCCAATTTCCAGTTTGCGCTCAGCGAAAACTTAAAGGAGCAGTCATGGAATGCGACGCCCCGTACGGCATGGGAAAAAGTGAAAGCGGTAAGACAGGTAGACAGACCTTCCGCTATGGATTATATGAGTCATATTTTTGACTCGTTTGTGGAGGCGCATGGTGACAGAGGCTTTAACGACGATAAGGCGCTGATTGGCGGAATCGGTTTTATCGGAGAACAGCCTGTGACCGTTATTGCGGATTTAAAAGGAAGTAGTTTTGCGGAGTGTCAGGAGCGTAACTTTGGTATGCCGCTCCCCGAGGGTTACAGAAAAGCGTTAAGACTGATGAAACAGGCGGAGAAGTTCAATCGTCCGATTGTAAGCTTTGTTAATACATCCGGCGCATTCTGCGGTATCGAGGCGGAAGAGCGCGGACAGGGTGAAGCGATTGCAAAAAATCTGCTAGAGATGTCCGGCTTAAAAGTTCCTGTTTTATGTATACTGATCGGTGAAGGCGGAAGCGGCGGCGCAATTGCGACGGCAGTCGGAAACGAAGTGTGGATGATGGAAAATGCAACCTACTCAATTCTCTCACCGGAGGGATTTGCCTCAATTCTCTGGAAGGATTCGAGCAGGGCGCAGGAGGCGAGTGAAGTCATGAATATCACGGCGCAGGATTTGAAGCGTCTTGGTGTGATTGAGCGGATCGTGCCAGAATTTGGCGGTGCGGATGCACAGACGGCAGACGCGATTGCGGGATATATGAAGAAACACATCATGGAGTTTTTGGCAAAGTATAATGATATGAGCGGTGAGGAAATTGCGGCCGAGCGTTATCAGCGTTTCCGGAATTTCTAAAGGGACTGTGAAAAATGAAAATAAATGAATTGAAAATAGGCAATTTGATAGCCCGTATTCCCTTGATACAAGGCGGTATGGGAGTTGGTGTGAGCCTTTCCGGACTGTCGGGAGCGGTTGCGGCTGCGGGGGGGATCGGCGTGATCTCAACGGCACAAATCGGCTATCGCGATCCAGATTTTGACAAAAATCCGATTGAGTGTAATCTAAAGGCAATTGGTGAGGAGATTAAAAAGGCGAGAGAAATCGCAAAAGGCGGTATTATCGGTGTCAATATCATGGTGGCGACGAAACGCTATGAAGATTATGTCAAGGCGGCTGTGAAAGCGGGCGTTGACCTTATTATATCCGGTGCGGGGCTTCCGATGACGCTCCCCTCGGTTTCGGGTGACGCCAAGATTGCGCCAATCGTATCCAGCAAAAAATCACTGTCCGTCATCGCAAAGTATTGGAAGAAAAAGTATGACAGAAAACCGGACCTGGTCGTTATAGAGGGACCGATGGCGGGCGGACATTTGGGATTTAGCACGGAAGAGATAGATGAATATACGGTTGCGAAGACGAAAGATTACGATGAAGAGATCAAACAGATCATAGCGCTTGCGGATGAGATGGAGGTACCCGTCGCAGTGGCGGGAGGCGTCTATGACAAGGCGGACATGGAACACTATCTGGAAATGGGCGCAAAGGCGGTCCAGGTGGCGACGCGCTTTGTTACTACGAAGGAATGTGATGCATCGGATGCGTATAAACAAGCATATATTGATGCAAAGAAGGAAGACATTGTGATCGTGAAAAGTCCCGTGGGAATGCCGGGACGCGCGATACATAATGCGTTTTTGGATAAAGTCAACGCAGGAGAGCGGTTTATGAGAGGGTGCAGGCAGTGTGTGAGCACCTGTGACCCGAAAACGACGCCCTACTGCATCACCGAGGCTCTTGTAAACGCAGTGAAAGGCAATCTTGACGAAGGCTTGATCTTTTGCGGTAGCAATGCTTACCGCGCGGATAAAATAGAAACAGTAGCCGATATAATGGAGGAATTTTCGTAATGACAATAAAAATCACAGGTACAGGGAGCGCTCTGCCCGAAAAAACAGTGACGAATTTTGATATGGCAAAGCTTGTGGATACTTCTGATGAGTGGATCCGCGAGCGCACAGGCATATCGGAACGTAGGATTTCCACAAAAGACACAGTATCGTCGCTTGCGGCGCGCGCATGTACAAGGGCGCTTGAGATGGCAGGACGCGATGCGGCGGATGTGGATTTGATTTTGGTTGCAACTTGTTCTCCCGAGCTTTTGCTCCCCTGCTGTGCATGTCAGGTACAGAGCGATATCGGAGCGAAAAAGGCAGTCGCGTTTGACTTAAACGCGGCATGTTCGGGATTTCTGTTTGCGCTGAATACCGCTTATGCGTATTTGCAGACAGGGCTTTACAAAAATGCTTTGATTGTCGGCAGCGAAGTGCTTTCGAAGTTGATTGACTGGACTGACCGCTCGATCTGCGTACTTTTCGGAGATGGCGCGGGCGCTGCGTTTATCGAGGCGTCAGAGACTGATGAAATTTGCGAAAACGGCAGAAAAGTAGGAATTGAGGGTATGGTAATGGGCTCCGACGGTACGAAGGGCATGACCCTTTCGTGTGCGGAGAGAGGACTTGCAAATCCCTATGTGGAGCAGACCGAAAAAGTGAATCCTTACATCTACATGGACGGACAGGAAGTATATAAATTTGCCACAAGACAGGTGCCCGCCTGCATTAAAGATGCGTTAGACGCGGCGAACTTAACAGTGGACGATATAGACCTGTTTGTGCTGCATCAGGCAAATGTGCGTATTATTGAATCGGTGGCAAAGCGTTTGAAGGCGGATATCTCGAAATTCCCTGTCAACTTGGAAAGAGTTGGAAACATGTCCTCCGCAACGATTCCCGTGCTGCTTGATGAGCTGAACAGGGACGGAAAACTAAAGAAAGGTGATAGACTTGTGTTATCAGGTTTTGGAGCAGGACTTACATATGGAGCAAGCGTACTTATCTGGGGCGAACAGAATTAATCGGGAAATCAGAATTGGAATCGGGGCATACATGGAAAAGGAAACAAACAGAACCTTAAATGAATTGCTTGTAAAGATTTTTAATAATATGCTGGACATGGAGGAACGGGCAATCATAACAGACGAATTTCGTGACATTACCAATAACGATATGCATATCATAGAGGCAATCGGGATTGATGAGCCGCGTCGCATGTCCGATATCGCGTCACGGCTTGGTGTCACGGTCGGGACGCTCACGACTAACATGAACAGCTTGGAGCATAAAGGATACATTGTCCGTCAGCGCAGCGAGAATGACAAACGTGTTGTTTTGGTAGTTCTTACGGAGAAGGGTAAAAGAGCATTTTTTCATCACAGAGATTTCCATAAGAAGATGATCAAGTCGATTGTAAAAGATTTGAATGAAGACGAGATGAAGACAATTATCAAGGGATTGTTAAATCTCAATGAGTTTTTGACAACGATTTAAAAAAGCGGAGAACATGGTTCGTTCCCCGCTTTTTTGATTCCAAATTTTTATTTATGATTGATTGGCGGCAAGCGCCTTCAACTGCCGTTTGTTTTCGTACATCAGCACATCTGCCTCATCAATCGCTTCCGACAGCGTTGTGTTGCCCTTTGTGAGGACATACCCGTGCGCAATAACAAGCGAAAAGTCTAAATCAGGTTGTTTGTTAAACTCTTCACAATATGACATCAGCCGCTGAATACAGGTATGATAGATTTCATCTGCGTTGACTGCATTGATTATGGTAAGAAATTCATCGCCGCCTGTACGGTAAGAGAAACAGATGTCATGATATTCGGCAAATGCATGATTTAAACCGTCCGCGACTGCCTTGATCATCTGGTCACCCTTTTCATGACCGAGCGTATCGTTGACTTTTTTGAGGTTATTCACATCAAATTGTATGATCCCGAGCGGTGAAAAGCTGGCGATAATATGGTTGTATTCCGGTGTGTGCTCGTTGAATGCCGTGCGGTTGTACAACCCTGTCAGATGATCCGTCAGCGCAAGGTTGTGCAGCATATCTGCCTTCATTCCCTTTGTGAAGGTGGTCACCACTTGATTAAACTGATAAACGATCAGGCAAAGCAAAAAGCAGAGCAGCGCAATACGGACATAAGTGGAATAATCGTTGTAGCTGCCAAGAAAATATTTGATCAGCGATATGGCGATGCATACGACAAGGATTCCGAGCATCGGGAGAATAATGATCTTATGTGAGTTGCGGTCATCGTCGCTTGTGTAGCTTTGCACCAACGGAATGATCAGCGGGATAATGAAGAAAAGCAGTATGCGCGTAAAAACAAGCGTATAGTGGAATTCCAAAATACAAAACAGATGTAAAGTCGTTGAAACAATAAGCACGACGGTGCTCACAGCACTGTAAATGATAGCGAACGTGCGCATCTTGCCTTTTAAGCGATAGGCTGCCAATGCGCTATAGGAGAGCGGAATAGCACAAAGCGCCGTATAGCCGAACAGGTGGATCATCTCGGAGTGTCCCCAAAAAAGCTGCCACAAGAGAGACTCCGCAATCAACCATTGTGAGGAGAAGAGTGTGGCAAAGCCAAGATAGAGCAAATCTTTGCCAGCTTTATTCCTACGTTGCATGTAAAAATAGAGCAGCAGTATGACAATGCCAGCCATCCATAAAAAATTACTTAGGATAAAGCCAAAAATTTTATCATAAACGACTTTTTGATAGACATTTCGTGTATTGCCATAATAAATATTATCAATCATTCCATGAGAGTTGGTATAGCATGTCGTGACCTCAAGACATAGTGTTACGGGCGTATCGGAGGCGCTAAGCGAAATAATGTGCCAGCGGCTGCCCGGCGAAGCGCCGTATACAGGGGACGTGACAAGGGGATCCTCATCGACAAGCACATCATTGATATAGACGTTTACATAACAACTGCGTGCGCGGAAAATAACCGCAGTGTCGATCTTTGTAGAATCCATCGTATAATATACACGTTGCGGAGAAAATGTTTTTGTCGCACTGTCATAGCCGTCGAATCTGGAGAGCGAACAGACCGCTCCTGTTTCGTCTGTCCAGTCGCTAGAAAGGCTTGTCACATGGTTATCGTCCGATACAATCGCACGTAATAAAATGCCCAATAACGAAACCGCTATTACAAAACAAAATGATATGTTTATGATACGCGATCCATACGTTTGCATAAAGTTTTTGATCTTACTGTTCATTCGTACACCCACTTATTCAGAAATTATTGATTTCGTTTCCGATGGAAAAAAACTGGAAACATCTATATACATATGATAAAATAAATTTGCGAATATTCCAATACTTAAATGAAAAAAATATCCTGTTTAAACTATTTCGGGGAGGTAGAAAAGTTGTGTCGAATCTTACATTACAGGAGTTAAACAGTATGATTGCTGTGGGGATGGGAGATTATAAGGTGACAAACGGGGTCAACAAGCTGATCACAAGAGATTTAGGCTCCTGTGTGGGGATTGCCATGTGGGATTCCAATACGCGGATTGGTGGACTGTTACATATTATGTTACCCCAATATATTCCCAACGGATTTGACGATACGATGCATCACGGTATGGTAAATTCGGCAAAATATGCGGATGCGGGACTCGACGAGCTTGTACGTGCGCTTGTGCATCGAGGGGCGGACAGACGGCGGCTTATGGCAAAAATCGCGGGTGGAGCGCATATGATTTCGTGCATCGGGGACTCGGAACGGTCGGATATTTCAGCAAAGAACGTGGAGGCGGTTCGAAAAAAACTGCAGGAACTTCAAATTCCCATCCTTGCGGAGGAAGTCGGCGGGCATCACCCACGCACACTGGTATTTGACACGACAACGGGTATTCTGCGCATTATTACTGCAGGAATGGAAGATCGAATGTTGTAACAGACGGAAAGGAGGTTTCCTATGGGAAACGAAATGAATGAGATGCAGCTTCTGGAGCACAATATCATCAAAAACTACAATGAATTGTTAAAGACACTCTGGGAGGAGGGGGATATGGATACCCTCGAACAGGTGATCATGGACGATGACTACAGAAGAAAGCTGATGGAAATGCATACGGGAAGATTAAAAGAAGGACACGAAATTTAATCGTGTCCTTTGACTTTCCTGTTTTCAATTAATGTTTTATAAGTTCAAGCGCCGCCCGTCTTTTATGCCCTCTGTAAATGCTGGCAAAACGATTGTAGAACCAAAAACCTTCGACAAGAATGTGATTGAAGACGCCAATCTTGTCCTTGACCGTTCCCTGATAATAGGTTCCGCCGTAGTCGACAGTTTTTTTCTCCTTAATATAATGGATCAGTTCGGATTCGGTTGTGATCGGCTCCTGAAACGCCGTATATGCCGTGCCGACGCAGTTTGCGCTGTGTGAGTCGCTGCCGCCGAACATTGGCAGCTTGTATTCAAAGGCAATCCGTCTTGCCGCCATATTTGAATCAGCTGTTTCACAAGCGTTAAATGCCTCAAGAAAATCAAAGCGTTTCATAATGTCGGGATTTCTTTTGTATGCGCGTGTGCGCGTAAAACTCAGATGACGTTCTCCGCACGGGTGGGCGGGACCTAAGATACCGCCGTACTTGTGAACAATGTCGATTAAAAGCTTTACGGGAAGCCCTCTGCACTCCATAAGCGGCAGCCTTACTTCTTCGGGCAGGATTACCAAAATGTGTCCCGCATCGACCGTATCATATTCAATGCCCTTTAATACAACGAAATTTTGAAGCGTTTCTTTCAGATTATCTCTGTAATAGCGAAAACCGTTGTAGGAATCGTGATCTGTGACAAGCATTCCGCTAAACCCCTGTGATTGCAAAAGCTTAATATATTCCTCAATCGATACTTTACCGTCAAGTGAGCCTTCCTTCGTATGACAGTGCATATCAAATTTTATGCTAGACTTCATCTAAGTTCCCCCTAAAGTAATATCGATACATCAAACAACTCTATTATAATATATATTTGTCTTATAATCAAATACCATTTCATGGAATTTGTAAATGGAAATATAAAAAACATACCGTTGAAATTAGGCAAAATTCACGATAAAAGTCGATTGATGCGGGAAAAATTTGTGGTTTATCAAAATTGACTTTGTACCTATTCTTCCATATAATTATGTCTTGAAAATAAAAAGCGTTTCCAAAGGGGAGATGAGTTATGAAAAATATAGGGCAGTTTATTCGGAAATATCGTTCGCTTTTTGTGATGGGGGTATATGCTGTGTTTTACCTGATCGCTTTCGCTTATCTGGAACAGCGTGACGGGGCAATTCATGAGATTCATTTTGCGATTGACGCATACATTCCGTTTTGTGAAATATTTATCATACCGTACCTGATGTGGTTTGGTTATGTGGCGCTTACTGTGTGCTTCTTATGTATCAAAGATCAGGAGGAGAGTGAAAAGCTGGTAGGATTTCTCATGATGGGCATGACAATTTTTATTGTTGTTTCCGCCATCTATCCGAACGGACATCATTTAAGACCTGCCATGTTTCCACGGGACAATATATTTACTAGAATGATTGCCGTGCTCTATGCGGCGGATACACCGACAAACGTGCTGCCGAGTATCCATGTGTATAACTCGATTGCTATTATGATTGCTGTGAAAAGAAGCAAATGCTTTCGGGGACACAGGATTATTTCGGGACTGATGCATGCGCTCGGCATAAGCATCATATGCGCAACTGTACTGATCAAGCAGCATTCCATGCTTGATGTTATATTAGCGTTTATCCTTTCGGCATTGATCTATTCTATCTGTTACGGAGTGAGAGTCGGAGAAAAAAATACGCATAAGAGATATTCTTTTTCAATAAAAAATTGAGCTTACCGCTCAATTTTTTTTGCTATGAAGTTTAGAAACAGTGGTATATACTAAGTAAGGGTTCCGGCAGAAACATGCTTGAACATAAAATGAGAGATTTCGTCATATGTTTCCTCCGGTATCATAAATACCTTTCTGCCGCTGTCCAGGGTGAGGACAGCAGACGCACCTTTTTCGTTTACCTCTTCACAGACTGCATCGAATTTATCTTTCAGGGATCCGAAATTAAATTCTTTTACTGCGTCGTTCATATGGGGGCCTCCTAATCTTCAAGAACGTAATTGCTGTCTTAAATTTGGAATATGGGAGAAAGACAGCACAACTTTGCCTTAATATAACAATAATACCGAAATTTAACATTAATTTCAAGTAATTTTTAAATATTTTATAAAAATGTTTCCAAATTATTAAATAATTATTGAATAGACGGAATAAATCCTTCAAAAATAAACAAATCAAAACTTTTGGAAACATGTTCCAGCTCCTCCTGGGAGCGCACCGTCCATGCCACGCTTAAAGAGCGATAGAGTCTGCGGCAGATGATTCTGGAAAGCTCGTTTTGATACTTGCAGTTGTACGCTACAAAATCAGGTGACGCATAGCAGTTTCCGATTAAATGGGACAATAAAAAGTGTGACAATCTTAATTTTTGGGCAGTGAAATAATCGGAGAGCTGTCCCCTCACAATATCGGGACGGTGGGTTTTGTACCATCGCACAGCGAGCGGATGAAACGACTCGATACAGTATAGCCCTTTGTAATCGGAAAGAATGCGGTTGCAGATGCTGCAAAGCTGTCTTGCGTTTTTCTCGACTTTATACTCGATGATCAGCGGCACGCGTCCGTCCACGACCTTTAAAATTTCCTCAAACGAGGGAATTTTTTCGTCAGTTCCAAGCAGTCTGAATTGGCGAAGTTCCTCGAATGTATAGTCTTTCAGATATCCCTTTACGCCGCAGATACGGTTTAGGGTATCATCATGAAAGACTACGGGAATGTTGTCCTTTGTTAAATGAACGTCAAACTCAATGCCATATCCCATTTCGGCGGCGCGTTTAATGGCGGAATATGAGTTTTCCGGCAAAGGCGGCGTATCGTCTTTTTTCATGTTATGTAATCCCCTGTGTGCATACAGGTATTTCAAAAACGGTGTGTAATCGGGTCTGCGGCAGATCCGCGGCTTGATGGAAATGAGATATAACGCGCAGATTGCAGCCGATAAAATAAGAAATAGTTTCATATTTTCTCCTGTTGCGCCGCAAAAGCGGCGTTTGTTTTTGTATAGAAAATTGCGATAACGTAAATCATTTAAGAAAGAATTTGCATTGCAAATTCTTTGAACGCAAGCTGCAGAGCTTGCGTTTGTTTTTTTCTTAACAAAATTTTACTTGACATTTGGAAAAAATGCAACAGAAAGGAAAAAGTTGTTTCTAAAGTGTCTATAAAGTTTTCCGTGAATTATTGTACTTTTTGCAAATTTAGTATAATATAAATTTGTATGGATTTGTTCAAAGATGCATAGGAAGAGGGGGAAAAAGGGGAATGGAGGACAAATTATGAAGAAAAAAATATTGGCATTGGTGTTGGCGGTTTCGATGGTATTGGGAACAACAGGATGCCAAAGCATAGCAAGGCTGTTTACCTATGAGAACAGCAGTCCTGTCGAAGATGCAAAGGACAGTATCGCAAAAGAATTCCATGACGGCAATGATGCCCAAGATGGAG
>JAIEDW010000410.1 GCA_029067805.1 Lachnospiraceae bacterium | reverse complement strand
AGCCTCTTTAGAGGCATGCTGGTGACAGAGGCTTATAGCCGCAGAGGAAACCACCGGCTGAGCCGGTGGTCATGATTGTATTCGCTTTATTGTTTGATAATTTACATAGTACAAATAAATATGGTAAAATAAGCAAAAAGACAAAACAAAAAGGTATCAGTCATGAAGAAAACGCAAAAAACAATCATTCTATCAATAATCCTTTCCATGCTGCTGGGAGCATGTGCGGACAGCCACACAATCCAACCCACAGAACAGGAAACGCAGTCGATAGAAACGGATGATACAATCTATGACGGCTTGATCGAAAATCCCAAGCCGTTAGAGAAGCAAAATGCATATGATGTCCTAAACGTTGCAACTTATATCACAAAAGCAGAGGACACTTATTTTATAGCGGACTGTTATCATGACCAAATCCTATACAGTGACGCGCTGACAAAGCCGCTCACGGAATGGAAGGTACTCACAGATGAGGTGCATTATGCCCACACAATCGCGTCTGATGGCACGACGCTTCTTATTGATGACACGGAAAACAACAGGCTGCTTGCATTTCAACGGACAGACGCGGGCTATGTCCACACGCAGACCTTGGACGAAATCGGGTTAAAACCGCACTTTGTTCAATATGATGAAAAAGAGCGAATGTTTTTGGCATGGAGTTCCATTACGGGAGAACTGTATCTGATCAAGAAATACGATAAAGCGAACGAACAGGGAATATATCCACTATATATAGAAGGAATTGCGAAAATAGACGAGCTTTACGGTGTGTATGTCCGTTCCTTTACGATAATTGATGGCGAACTCTATTTCGTTTCGGGACACAACAATCAAAAGATAATCAAGGCGAAAATCGTCCGCGACGGCAAAGAATTTACCCTTGCAGTCATAGACCGCTATGATATTCCCGCAGAGCTTGCGGGAATGGTGCAGCTTTATCCGATACAGGATTATTATTACATCACAATATCGACGGACAATGCGGAAAATCAGGATTATGCCACGATAATCAGGACAAAACGCCTCGAAGATTTAATGACGGGAAAGTATGAAGATATTTATTCCGAGTTTGGACTAAGCGGCGGCACCCCGTACTATATCAATGAAATCGAAGGCAGATACTATATGACGCATCACAGGACGAGTGAAAATATCATTGCCTTTGACGTGACGGACAATGTTATTCAAAATATAGAAGTCCTTTATTAGCTTTTGGGATGCACAAACGGAGCCGTAAAGAACAGCGGCATACCGAAAAACAACGCATACGCGTACCGAAACTCTGTAGCGACGGGTGTTGCAATCATGAGCGTCAGCATCAAAAAGAGCATCGGCAGTCCGATCAGCGCATTTGCGGATTTTGCGTTGCGAAGACTGAGCGCGATTGTGAGGATAAGAACCCAGAACATAAATCCTATGCTCCAAAGCGCGCCGTAAAGCGGGATCAGGTCTTGAAGCTTAAATAAAATCTCCCTGATTTTAACGATTGCATTTCCGCGCAGAATAGGCTTCCAATAAAGTCCGAACTCGTTCGGATAGATACCGTCCGCAAGTCCGACTTCGTAGGAGATGTCGGGATACCAGAAACCGACAGTTTGCGCAACAAATGCGTCAAAATAAGTTTTCGGGTGCGACAGACCGATGAAAAACCAGTTCTTAAAAAATTCATCCTTGTGTGTTTCAAGATAGTCTGTACCGTTTTCGCGGATTAAATTTTTGATATTGTCGGAAATATCGGGTTGATAGACTTCGGCAACGCGTGTCACATCCATAATCTGTTCCACAAACGTAAGCTGTTCTTCGCTCAGTCCCTCATTTTGCGCAATCACGCGTGCTATCTGTTGCACGGGAACGGAAAGGGATTCGACAAAATCCGCCTGTTTGATATCATAAACCTGCATGACAGGATATTTCACAAAAAGAACAACCAGCAAAATCACAGCGTGGATCGGGAGCATGGTGCGCCAGCTTTTTCGATAGACTACAAGAATAAAAGGAAGGGAAGCCAGAAATGCATACCAACCATTTGTTTGAAGTAAGCAGAGCATAATACCCGAAAGCACATAGGGGAGCACAATGGAAAAATATTCACTCAAGCGAAGTTTCTCAATATGCTCCGAGGAAACAGATGCGTTTCCACGCAAAAGAAAGCGCATCAGCGCAACCGCAAAAATCGTGACACAGCCCGCAAAAGGAATGTCTTTCCAAATCGTGACGGCATAGATTCCATTGTAGGGCATTAAAGCATAAAACAGAATTGTTATCACAATAACAGGGGTCTTTATTGTTGCTTTCTGCATGGTTCGCACTGCATATCCGGCAGCGAGCGCCATAAAAAGGATCTGCGCAATCGTATAAAGAGCAAGTCCAAAATGAGCGTCCCCCGTAATGGAAATACCGATACCGTAAAAAAGCCCGATCAGTCCCGTATGCACGATAGAATGATGGTTGCTAAGCTCATAGGCGCCGATTACTTGCGCATACTGATTGATGCTGTCGGGCGTCATAATGCCAGGGTACTCGTGCAGAAAATAAATAAGCCAGCAAAGAATACAAGAAATAACGGCAATCACACTAAGCCATGCGGAGGAATAGGTACTTCCCGTGATATGAAGACGGCTGACCGCCTGCATAAGCCATATGGAAAAATAAAAGTAAATCAAAAAGAGCCCAAACCACGTAAAGAGCAGTATGATACCGCAAAAGAGCGTGCTTGTCATACTGCCCAGTATGATCTCGTATTTTGCGGCAAGCGTAAAAGTACACAAAATAAGCGAGAGAACGGCGGAGATAAACGGATCTTTTGATTCAATGCGGCTTTCCGTATTGTCGTTGTTTAATCCTGAAAAAATATATAAAAATGTAATAAAAATAAGAACGGAAACAGGATTTTTGGTTTCCATGCCAGTAAGTCTTACTACGGCAAACAGCGCAAAAAAGCTGTTGAGAAATATTTTCAAACGATACATGAATACCTCCAAACGGTTATTTTGGGAATAATTTCTATATATTATAGTAGAATGAATTTCTTTTGCAATCAATCTATATTATGATTTGCATAATATAAAAAAGTTTGCTATGATTAATCAAGGTGTAAGTTAGGAAAAATTTGTCAGTTATGTTTCTGTAAAAGTTTGTGTCAGAGAGGAGTAAATTATGTACTGGGAAGAGAATATACGGCGTGTTGTGCCGTATGTGGCAGGCGAGCAGCCTCAAAACAAAAATGTCATCAAGCTAAATACAAATGAGAACCCCTATCCGCCAGCGCCCGAGGTGGAGCGCGTGCTTCGGGAACTTGATCATGATACACTCCGCAAGTATCCCGAACTTGATGCTTCGGAGCTTGTAAATGCGCTTGCAAAAAGATATGGACTTGACAATGAACAAGTGTTTGTTGGTGTCGGCTCGGACGACGTGCTTGCGATGTCGTTTCTTACCTTTTTTCATTCCGACAAACCGATTCTATTTCCGGATATCACATACTCATTTTATGATGTATGGGCAGATTTATACAGAATTCCGTATGAATGTCAGCCGTTGGATGAAAATTTTTGTATCAGAAAAGAAGATTATCAAAA
>JAIEDW010000041.1 GCA_029067805.1 Lachnospiraceae bacterium | reverse complement strand
AAGTCCTTTTGTCTGTCGCATTCAATCCGTCATCGGAAGAAGTAATATCAATTGTGCCGCCACTGATATTAATCAAACGGGCTTCAAAACCTTCTTCACATTTTGTAATATTGATGTTTCCGCCTATAATATAGATTTCATTGACAGCGCTTATTCCATCGCTTTCTACCGCAAAATCAAAATTTCCATTCTCTATATAAACCCAGCCTACCACATCATCTTCATCATTTACAGAATGGATCGCATCTTTTCCTGCCGTTACGGCAAAACTGCCGTCCGCAATCTCGACACTGTCCTTGCCCGAAAGTCCGTGGGATGCTGCTGTGATATCGTACGTTCCGTTTGTTATTACAAGACCATTTTTAGAAACAATTCCATGTCCTGCAGGAGAGGAAATCGTAAGGCTTCCTGTTCCGTTCAAGGTCAAATCGTCCTTGGAAAAAATGACTGCATCAATATTGTTATCATCTATCGCCTCAAAGGAACCGCCGTTTACGAGCGTATTTGTCGTTTTGTCCGCAAGGGTAATAAACACCTTGTCTGCCTTTTTTACATAAATCGGAGCCGATGTTTCGCTTTTGATATCCACACCATCCAGAACAAGCTGCACCTTTTCCGTTTTATCAACGTCTACAATAATCATGCCGTTTTGCATGGAACCGTCTATAAGGTATGTGCCTTCCTTTTGAATGGTTATCGTATTTCCATCAATTGCAACACCTGTGCTGCTGGTTGTTGAGCCGTCGTCGCTCAAGGTAATTTTTTCGCATTGATCTTCCTCGTATTTGCCGCTTAAATCGCGCTCTGAGAATACATCATCGGGAGATCTCATTGTTGTTTCTGCCTCAAACGTTTGATTAACGCTACGATTCGTTGTTTCATTGTTAATATTTTCACGAGTGCCTTCCTCTGTATCTTTACCGACAATATTGTCCTGTGTTGCTTCCAATGTATTCGGTGTGTTCGCGCAAGCCGTCAAAAGTACGCTGACTGACATCACCGCGGCAATCCATTTATATGTTTTCATTTAAAAACCATCTTCCTTTCTCAACCTACGAATTCATATGAACCCATTTTTAAAGCTCTGGCGGCATTGTCGTTTCCTGTCTTGAAACCGTAATTTCCAAGTTCCCGTTTCGGCATCGGATCTCATCAATCAATTCCTTTTCCATGCTACTATCCTTTAATGTCACATCGTAAGTCAGTCGGAAAAGACTACCCATATTGGTCGTTTTCACGCTGACGAGTTCCTTCATTTTCGTATATTTCTCGAAAATATCATCAAAAATCTCTGTGTAGTCCAAGTCCTCCGGAATCGTGATACGCATTGTCTTTTTTAGGGCTGTCTGCTTGTCCGCGCCAAAATCAAACCGCGAGTAAAGCATATAAATTGCGCTTAACACGATTGCAAATAAAAATCCATATGCAATATACCCCATTCCGGTAATCAGCCCCGTTCCCATCGCGAGAAAAAGGATTCCGATCTCCTTTGCCGTTCCCGGCAGCGACCGAAATCGCACAAGACTGAACGCGCCTGCCGTCGCAACGCCCGCGCCCACATTTCCGTTTACCATCATAATGACCGCGCATACAATCGCGGGAATCAACGCAAGCGTGACAATAAAGCTTTTTGAGGATTCGTTTTTGTACATATACATTACTGCTATGATTAATCCTATAACAAGTGAACTGAGAATGCAAATCATAAAATCCGACATTGTTATGACGCTCGCCGTTTCGGCGTCAAATAATCCTTTAAATATTGTTTCCGACATTGTTATAACCCTGCTCCTTTCAAAGTCATCAAGTATTTATGTAAACTTATTTTCAATGCTGTTAAGCAATAAATATCTTTCTGTTCTCCTTCTCTGCACCGCAGATCATGCTCTCATAAGCCGTTCCGTATTTTGAGAATGATGTCTTGTAAAGCCGCTCCTGTGTCAACACTTTCGTCATCCAAAGCGGGATGCCGCCCGAAGTTTTAATCTCCATCAGTACGCAGTCCTGATCAATCAGTCTTTCGCCCCATATTTCCGCCGAAAGCGACAGTTCCTCCTGCCTTGCTAGAATATTTTCATCAAAGGTCACGCGGAAATCGCTTCCGTCCAATGCGTAAAACGCTTCCCGCTCATAAGACAAAAACACCTTCGTTTCTATCGTCTTATAATATGTAAAAAAGTACGCAATCTCGCGTCCAATCTGCGTATCAACCGGAAACGGCGCTTCGCTTCCCTTTTCCATCCATGTTGTCAAGTCGATGTACGGAAGCGCTTCCCGCCGCTTGTAGACAACGTCGTCATACTTTTTCTTCAACTCGACAAAAATCTTATCCTGCGCTTCTACTTTCTCATAACTGCGAATGCGGAGTTTTTCTTTATAGCTTGGTTTTTCAATAGAACGCCGCACCAGCCTGTAATTGTCTGTGTCAAAATAGACGTTTCTGATCTGCGTGTGCCCGAAATTGTCAAGGCACATATGCGGGAGCATCGCCTCCAGCACTGCTTTTTGCTGCTTTTTTGTCATCATATATTTTATTTCATACCGCTTAAAAACTGCCTGATATGCCATATTGTTCCTCATGCTCCTCTCTTCCTCTGCGGTTTTTGGTATTGTTTATGAGATGAGTATACGAGGGAAAGCTTAAGTGAAACTTAAAAGGTGTGTGAAGAATTTGTGAAAAGCTTCATCACACTTTCCCAAATTTTCCAATAACCATATTATATTATTTTGTCGACTTATAGAAAATTATGGTGTATAATGGAAACGATTAACCAATGCATAAAAAATTAAGATATAGAAAGGATAAAAGGACATGGCGTTATTTAACAAGAATGTAAAAGAACAGCCACATTCGGGAATTCTCGGCTCATTTTCGGTTGACACCATCAAATGGGAACCCGAAAGTGACCAAGAGGCCGCAATCATTGTACATAAGCATATTTATGAAGATTTTCCAAACGGATCTTATCTGATTGTAGGCGCATCGCAAATGGCAGTATTCACAAATAATATGTCAGCGGAAGGCTCTTTGGACGCTACCGGAGAAGGACAGGCACAGGTATCGACATTT
>JAIEDW010000409.1 GCA_029067805.1 Lachnospiraceae bacterium | reverse complement strand
AGCTCAAGAACTACCTGCATAGCGCCATCACCCTTACGCTGACCAACCTTGATTATTCTTGTATAACCACCGTTACGTCCAACATACTTAGGTGCAATCTCGTCAAACAGCTTCGCTACAAGGTCGATCTCTTTCGTATTTCTCTTCTTTCCCGCATTGCTTTGCGGAACTTCCTTTACAGAATACAATACCTTAAGCATCTGTCTTCTTGCATGAAGTCTGGAAGGCAGATCCTTCTTAATCTCCTTCTCCACCTCATCATAAACGGTAACCTTCTTACCGTCCTTTACTTCCTTTACTCTCTTGCCATCCTTATCTTTTCTGGGCACTTTCGCTGTAACCTTAACCATCTCAAAGTTATCCTTTTCCTTTACAGCCAGTGCGATAAGTCCTTCGACAATTTTCTTTACTTCCTTTGCTCTTGCCTCGGTCGTGATGATTCTGCCATCTTTACTTGCGATCAACGCAGTAACCTGACCTCTCAGCAATGCCTTTCTCTGACTTGATGTTCTTCCAAGTTTTCTATAACCTGCCATAATTGGCTCCTTTCTTTGTGAGGACACATCACTTGCATATTGCACATACACAATATGTCAGCTACCCTCATTGGTGGGACAAATGACAACGCTCTTTGGACTTATTTATCAAATGCCGTTAATAAACTCCATCTCTGAGCACAAATGCGAACACATTGGAATTACCGCATCTGCAATGCGCCAGGTCTAACAGCCCGTCGCGATATTCAATTTACAACCTACTCCTCCGAAGGATTAAGCTGTAAACCTAACTCCTTTAACTTTGCCAATACTTCGTCCAATGACTTGCGTCCCAAGTTGCGGACTTTCATCATATCTTCTGACGTTCTGTTTGTCAGCTCCTCGACAGTATTGATGCCTGCTCTCTTCAAGCAGTTGTACGAACGAACTGAAAGCTCCAGTTCGTCAATGCTCATTTCAAGCACTTTCTCTTTCTCGTCATCCTCTTTTTCATTGATTACTACGGCGCCTGTACCAAGCTCCGAAAGATTGATGAAGAGTTTCAAATGCTCACTTAATACCTTCGCGGCAAGGCTCACAGCCTCGTCGGGTTCAAGCGTAGCGTTTGTGTATACATCCAGTGTAAGTTTATCATAGTCGGTAACCTGACCAACACGGGTATTTTCTACGGTAACATTTACTCGCTCTACAGGAGTATATATGGAATCAACTGCAATCACGCCAATCGGCAAATCTTCGCTCTTATTCTTATCGGCGCTGATATAACCTCTACCCTTTGTAATAAGTATCTCCATGTAAAGTTTGCTGTCTTTACCGCCGTTTAATGTGGCGATAACTTGATCGGGGTTCATGATTTCGATATCCGGATCAACCTGAATATCGGACGCCTTGATCACGCCTTCACCCTCAAAATCAATCACTGCTTTCTTAACTTCATCAGTTTCGCTGCTGTTCTTAATTGCCAGACT
>JAIEDW010000408.1 GCA_029067805.1 Lachnospiraceae bacterium | reverse complement strand
GGAGGACTTCTTGTTACTGCTTATATTCCAAGATATTATGTATTTCAATATGTTGCTATGAGTGACGAAAAATATTTGGACAACGGTTTAGCAAAGCAATTAGTTGAAACAGGTGTGCTGCGTCATAGTGATGAAAAATGTTTTTGGACGGATACCTATTATTCATCAAAAGAAGAAATGGAAACTGTTTATTGCAATCATAACCTAAAAATGATTGACCATTTTGCGCAAGACGGATTAGCGCCTCTTTTATCTCATAAGGTAGACCGTTGGAATGAGAATCAATTTAAAATATGGTGTGATTATCATTACAGTATATGTCGAGAACAATCTGTTTTGGGTTCAAGTAATCATGTCATTATAATTGGAGAAAAATTACAGTAAGTTGAAAAGGGAATCTTGCAGGGAAGCAAGTGTATATTAAAATGGAGGATTCTATGAGCAAATTTAGTGAAAAAGGATATTTGGTAAAAGAAAATGCCCCAATCTACCTGACATTAGATATGGATAGGACTGCTAAGTGGTTTGAAGATATTCTGGGCTGGTATAGCAATATTGTTGAAAGAGATAAGAATGGAGCAGGCCGTTATGGTGTTGTTTTTGATATGCTGCCGGAAGTGGAACGCACGCACTTAGCGCCTTTTACAGGTATGCAGATGTTTTATGGACAGCCGGAACCGCGATTGATTTCATTTATGCAAGTCGAGGGAATTGAGAATATGTACGACTATATTACCTCAAAAGGTTGGGATAAAATTACGAAAGTTGAAACGCAACCTTGGGGCGGAAAAACGTGTAGTCTGACAACGATTGATGGCTATATTATCAAAATATTTGAATGATTTTTCTATCTTTTCGGAATTGTGGATTTGTTTAAAAAGTAAAATAGGACTAACGAAGCAGGATTGTTAAATATATGATAAATATTTCATGATGACACAATTATAACCTAAAGTTACACGTCGGAAATTGAAGATAAAAGATTGTTGGTTCGAATAGGTGAGTGCGGTAGGGAGGCTGCAATGGGTAAAGATAAAGAAACAAGTCGGATACAGGAGCGGAAAGTGTCCGGTAAAATGATAAAGAACATTGCATCGAAACTGTATCACGCAGACAGGCGGCGGAACATCACAGCTATCGTGGCAATCGCATTGTCGGCGATGATGGTTGTTGTGGTGTTTTCCACAATCATGTCCATTACAACGCTGACAAGGCGCAACCAGCAGATGATGTTCGGTTCGCAGGCGGAGGGCGTCTACATGTATTGTCCAAATACATATTGGCCTGAATTTTTACGGGACAGCGGCTATTTTGATGAAGTAACATATGCGGTATATATGGGGAGTTATAAGACGGACAGGGCGGAGAAGACCGGAAATTACCTTCTTTATACCGATGAAAAGACTGCCGGATGGAAGTTTAACGAAATGATAGAGGGAAAATGGCCACAGAAGGACGGGGAGATTGTGGTGGACGAGCATTTTATCGAAAACCATGGCGGGGATGTCCATGTAGGAGATGCTATTCACATCAGACTGACAACGGCAGTGCAGGAAGTGGAGCAGGATGCGGTTGTCTGCGGAATCTGTACCGCCAATG
>JAIEDW010000407.1 GCA_029067805.1 Lachnospiraceae bacterium | reverse complement strand
GTGCGATACTGAATATGTTGGATTTTTCCAAAGTGAAAACAAATAGGAGATTTATGAAAATGAAAAATTTAATCATTCCAAACGATTATCATTCAAATTTGGATTTGCATGACACGCAGATTGCAATCAAGACAGTGAAGGATTTCTTTCAAAATCAGATTGCGCAGCACTTGCATCTCACCCGTGTTTCCGCGCCGCTTTTTGTAGATCCCACATCGGGACTCAACGACAACTTAAACGGTGTGGAGCGCCCCGTTGCCTTTGATATCAAGGAACAGGACGGACGCATTGCAGAGGTTGTACAGTCGCTTGCAAAGTGGAAACGTTATGCGTTAAAAAAATACGGTTTTTCGTATGGTGAGGGAATCTACACGGATATGAACGCAATCCGCCGCGACGAGGACACGGACAATATTCACTCCATCTTCGTAGACCAGTGGGACTGGGAAAAGGTGATCAAGTTTGAGGAGCGAAATACAGATACCTTAAAAAGCATTGTCAGAAAGGTATATAAGTGTTTGAAAAACACGGAAAAGTATATGGCAATCCAGTATGAATACATAGATGAGATCCTTCCCGACGATATCTACTTTGTTACGACGGATGAGCTTGCGCAGATTTTCCCCGACAATACGCCGAAGGAACGCGAATATTATATCGCAAAGGCAAAAGGCGCTGTCTGCATTATGAAGATCGGTGACAAGCTGGAAAACGGAAAGCCGCATGACGGTCGTTCACCGGACTATGATGACTGGCAGTTAAACTGCGATATCGTGGTATATTATCCCGTGCTTGATATCGGGCTTGAGCTTTCCTCAATGGGTATCCGTGTTGACAAGGATGCACTTCTCTCACAGCTTGACAAGGCCGGCTGCCCGGAGCGTGCGAAGCTTCCTTACCAGAAATCGATTATTGACGGTGAGCTGCCGTTTACCATCGGCGGCGGTATCGGTCAGTCGCGTATCTGTATGTTCTTTTTGAGAAAAGCGCATATCGGTGAGGTTCAGTCCTCGTTGTGGCCGGAAGAAATGGTTTCAGAGTGCGCAGAGCATCAGATCCATTTATTATAATTAAAGAAATATCCCCTTGCCGTTATGTGCTGATTGCTTCTCTTTCAGACATAACAACAAGGGGTTTTCTTATTTTTGTCTTCTATTTTGTCAGTCCAACATAAATATGGATTTCGGCATCTTCCATGCGGTCATCCTGGTACTCTTCAAAATCACATTGAAATGTTCTTGGCAAATCCATGTTCCAAATCTCTTGCCATGCTGCCGCAACAGCCTGTACCATATCTCCATGAACAACAAATTTTGCGTATCTGCCCGCTGGGATTTTACAAACGTTATATTCGCCCGTTTCCGGCTCCTGCGCTGCTTCACAGGCAACCATTACCGTATAATCCGCTTTTTCATCACCCGCATATTCAGTATAAATTCCTAACGCTTTTTGGTTTATCTTTTGCGGAATGGAAGCATACACGCCCTCATTGTAAAAACGATTCCACAGTCCACTGATCACAGCACCCATATCGGGAGAAGTATTATTTGTCCGCGCCGATATCCCTACCGCAGTTTTTTCTTCCAACATTACAATTTCATAATCCATTTTCATGACCATCCTTTCATTTGATGCTCTTATTCTATCAGAGCATCAGTGACATCGGTATGTCATGATTTGGGAGAAAATCATAATTATATTTCCAACGTTTTAATGCACTTTCTCAGACAATTTTCTAATGGTTCTAACGCATCTTTTAAATACCAATTATTCAATGCAGTGTTAAATTCTTCTGCATTGTCCTTTCCAATCGTCAGAATTCCATTTCCTGAGGCAATTAAAATTTTGCTTGCAACAATCGTAGATGTTCTTTTATTTCCGTCCCAAAAAAGCTGCTGCTTACAGGCATATGCAAAATATGCAATTGCCTGTTCTACAGGATCCTCTATTGTTACAATTTTATCAAGCTCTCTGATAACTTCTTCTTTAACCGGTATGGACGGAATAAAATCACCGACACCAACTCTCCCTGTCCGTAACGTTCCCCATTGCAAACTTTCATTTCGGGAAACAAACTCATTAATCTTACAGATATATGTAAGATCTAACAAAGCATCAACGCTTTCGATACAATACTTCCAAGCATCCCGCAAATTAAGAACCGTTTGAATATCATTCACTGTTACTCCGTTTACCACCGCGCCATCTATTATGGTCTGTGTTTGCGGAAATGTCACGTTACATCCCTCAATATATGCAGTGTTGTATACTAACTCCACAAATGTTTTCTTTGCAAAAAATATATTCTGTTCCCTTGTAAGCATTGATACCTCCACCTTTTATCTCGTTTTTTGTAAGCCAGTTTTCTTTCTTGTCATAATACCCTATTTTCTTTTCCTATAAAACAAAAATTAAATTATAACTCTCCCATTCCTTAAATGTAGCGTCTTACACGTTTCATATATTGTTTATAATCTTCCTCCCATTTTTCCATGCACCATCTTTCCTCTGCAAGAATGATCCAATGGGCTGAAATTTGAAATATTATTACCACTCCTAGCAATATCAGCGATTGGGTTAATAAAGCCATTCCCAT
>JAIEDW010000406.1 GCA_029067805.1 Lachnospiraceae bacterium | reverse complement strand
GCCGATGGTTTTGACGAAGACAGCATTAATGAAATTTTCAGAACCATGCATACCATTAAGGGATCTTCCGGTATTATGATGTTTGACAACATCACGGCAATTGCCCATAAATTGGAAGACGTTTTCTTCTACTTGAGAGAATCACATCCCGATAATGTACCACATCTGCAGCTTGTTGAGCATGTGTTGGAGGTAGAGGATTTCATCAGCGGTGAGATGGAGAAAATCAAAAACGGAGATACGGTTGACGGCGATCCGAAAGACATTATCAAAGATTTGGATGCATTTCTTGATCAGATTAAAAATGGTGCGGGTGCGGGTGCGCAGCAGACGCCCGAGAATGTGCATGAAGAACCAAAGCAGTTTTATATTGCGCCGGTTGCCACAGAGGCAAGCCGTTTCTATAAGGTGTATGTCAATTTTTCACCGGATACGGGAATGGCAAACATTCGTGCATACAAAATTGTGTATGCGATGAAAGAGATTGCCGAGGATTTACTCTACTCTCCGGAAGATATTCTTTCTGACGAGAGCAGCGCTGAAGTAATCATGAAGGAGGGCTTCAAGATCCTGCTTCAGGCACAGTGTACGGAAGAGGAGATCCGAAACATCATCGGTATCGGATATGATATCAAGAAAGTGGATGTCTATGAATGCTCGGCAAATGAGTTCTTACAAGGTTTCAACTTTGGTGATGATCAAGGTTCTCAGCAGATTATCGACTTAGAATCAAGTGTAGAAGAAATTGAGGCGAAAGCCGAGAAGAAAGAGGGAGAGCCGGAAAAGAAACCCGATAAACCTCAGATCGCTCCGGGTGATTTCGTTATCAAATCCAAGGAACCGGGCAAGCAAAAGAAGCTTGCAAAGGATAAACCCAAAGGACATAAAGATGCTTTTATCAGTGTCAATGTAAGCAAGATGGATCAGCTTATGGATTTGATCGGAGAGCTTGTCATTTCGGAGTCAGTGGTACTGCAAAATCCCGATTTGAAGGTGCCAGGGTTAAATCTTTCAAACTTTAACAAAGCAGCAGCGCAGATGGCGAAAATTTCGACGGATTTGCAAAATGTCATTATGTCGATGCGTATGATGCCGCTGACCAATTTGTTCCAGAAAATGAACCGTACTGTGTTTGACATTTCCAGAAAATTGGGAAAGAATATTGATTTTGAGCAGGTTGGCGAACACACAGAGGTGGATAAGAACATTATTGACAATATTTCGGATCCGTTGATGCACCTGGTGCGTAATGCGGTTGACCACGGTGTTGAAACAAAAGAGGAACGTGCCCAGACTGACAAGCCGGAAAGAGCAAAAATAACGCTTTCCGCAAGAACGGAAGCCGGAAAAGTCTGGATCAGCGTAACCGATGATGGAAAAGGTCTTGACCGCAATAAGATTCTTGCAAAAGCAAGGAAAAAAGGACTCTTGGACGACGATAAGCCGGACAGCGCTTACAGCGACAAAGAAGTGTTCCAGTTTATTACTCTGCCGGGATTTTCAACCAATGAGCAGGTAACGGAATATTCCGGAAGAGGCGTAGGTATGGACGTTGTTGTCCAGAATATACAGTCCATCGGTGGAGCGTTGGAGATTGACAGCGTTGCGGGCGAAGGCTCTACATTTACGCTGAAAATACCGCTGACACTGGCGATTATTGACGGTATTGTGATGGAAACGGGAACTTCATCCTTCGTGGTGGAAACCGGAGTCATCAAGGAGTTTGTCAGTGTGAAAGAGAATATGATGATTCATGAGCCAAACGGCGATGAATACATTATGATACGCGGAGAGTGCTACCCCGTACTCCGCCTCGGAGAGTGGTACGGATTAAAAGAGTACCGCAAATCAGTGGAAGATGGCATGATGCTTATCTTCGAAGTTGAGAGTAAAACGATATGTCTTTTTGTTGACAGGCTGATTGGAAAACAGGAGATCGTGGTAAAACCGATTCCGTCGTATGTCAAGAAAGTAAAAGGACTGTCGGGATGTACACAGCTTGGAGATGGCAGCATCGCACTGATCATAGATCCCGTAGGATTAATAGAATAATGGGGAGAAAGGAAGGGCAGCCATATGGATGAAATCAGTGA
>JAIEDW010000405.1 GCA_029067805.1 Lachnospiraceae bacterium | reverse complement strand
CCGCAAAGCAGGCTGCAAGCTATGATTTTGTTAAAGAACTTGATGATGAAGGCGCCTCCATGGGAGACCTTTGGTATAGCAAATACTTTGGTTAGGGGAGGAAGAATTATGCATTTCCAATTCTTGATTGAGGATCAATCGGGTGCTGCCTTAATTGAAATACTTATGCAAAGAATTTCTTTGACAAATGCAGCCATAACCTATAACTGTAAGCCGTTCAAAGGGCTTGGAGGCTTTACAAAGAAAAACACAATAAAAGAAACCAAAAGCGGAAAGTTACTTAATGATTTGGCGACATATCTACGTGGTTTTAATAAAAGTCTTCAGTGTATTCCGGCTGTAATTATCGTGGTGCTTGATAACGATACTCATAATACAGAAGAGTTTCTTGTTGAGTTAAACCGAGTTGCTCAGCTAAACATGATTACGGTAGATCATGTTTTTTGCATTGCGGTTGAAGAAGTTGAGGCATGGCTGTTGGGGGATGAGGTCGCTGTTCTGGCTGCTTATCCTTCGGCAAAGATCCAACAACTGCATACATATGTACAAGATAGTATCTGTGGTACTTGGGAAGTCCTTGCAGATGTGGTTTATCCGGGTGGAGTATCAAAATTAAAAAAAGAGTGTCCAACATACATTGAGATAGGAAAGTGTAAAAGTGAATGGGCAAAGAAAATAGGTAGTCATATGGATATAACCCATAACAACTCGCCCAGTTTCAACCATTTCATAACAGAAATTACTAAGCGCTTATCTGTTGTTTGTTGACTTTCTGTGATAGAGAAGAATATCATGAACAACTGTTTCTTTTTGACAGTTCCGTCCCAATACGCCTTTTGCTATTGCTTGTGTGGAAGGCGAAAAATCTGTATCGCCAATGCCCTCATGGGGCGTGAGATACCCGTTCGCATGACAAACTTTGCCCACAATACTGATAACCTTTTCTACGGCAAAGAAAACAGGAATGAATACATTATAAGACTGTATGCCTGTTCGCTTTAAGGACAGCAAACAGTGCAGCAGAAAATGGAACGCCTTAAAACTCTGATGGAGTGAAAGAATGGAATAATCAAGGATGCATTGAAAGAAAGAATCACGGAGAACGGCATTGATTATATTTTGATGGGTGATTATTATTTACCGGATTTAAGGTTGCTGGAGGAAAACCGCCCCATCGAACATTATGGACGACTGCGTTGGGATTATCTCAAAGAGGAACATCTGGCACGATATAACTCACTGGTTTGACTGGGAATCTATGGATGTATCTTGCCGACCTGAACGAGGAGGTAGCGTAACAAATGGTGAAAATCATCGACTTTAAAGAAAACAATATGCAGAAAAAGCAGCAAAAATTAAGTTAAAAAACACACTAATTGCTACACTATTTTCCTGCAAATTTGCGTAGATTTATAACAAATTACGCAGATTAGGGGTAAAAGAACAAAAATGAAAAAAGCGCCGAAAAGCTTGAAATATCAAGGTTTGAAGGCTTATGAAGGGATATAAAAGATATGATAAAAATATTATTTGTGTGTCATGGGAATATTTGTCGCAGCACGATGTGCGAAAGCTATTTTACTTATTTGGTACAGCAACGCAGTCTTTCCGACCTCTTTACCATCTCTTCCGCCGCGACCAGCCGCGAGGAAATCGGCAACCCGCCGCACTATGGCACGGTGCGCAAGCTGCGTGAGGAGGGGATTGCAGTCGTGCCGCACCGCGCCGTGCAGATGACAACAGCGGATTATGAGAAATACGATTACCTGATCGGGATGGATGGCGCGAACATCCGCAATATGCAGCGCATTGCGGGGGGCGATCCGCAGGGGAAAATCCGGAAATTGCTTTCCTTTGCGGGAATGGAACGGGACGTGGCAGATCCCTGGTATACAGGCGATTTTGAGGCGACCTACCGGGATACGGTGACAGGCTGCACAGCGTTGCTGAATTTTCTGGAGGAGCAGGGGATGCTCTGAGAAAAAATTGCCTTGTACAGAAAAAGGGGTTTGTCAAAGGGGAAAGCTTTGGGAAAAGCTTTCCCCTTTTTGGGAAGGAATAGAAATTTATCAAAAAGGAATAAAAATTTACCGAAGTGGAAAACTTATTTATAAAGCGATGAAAACCGGGGAAGCTGAAAAGACTGAGGAACCTGAAAAAAATCAGGAAGCCGAGAAAACAGAGAAAGGGTGATGAAATCCCCGCTT
>JAIEDW010000404.1 GCA_029067805.1 Lachnospiraceae bacterium | reverse complement strand
GGTAAGGTGTTTAAGTGGATTAAGAAAATGGGCGGACTTGAGAAAATGAAGGAACATAACGAGAAGAAGGCAAAAATTCTCTATGATTTCCTTGATGAGAGTAAGCTCTTTAAGGGAACTGTCAGAAAGGAAGACCGTTCGCTTATGAATGTGCCGTTTGTAACGGGAAGCGAGGAGCTTGACGCAAAGTTTGTCAAAGAGGCAAAAGAGGCGGGCTTTGAGAACTTGAAAGGTCACAGAACAGTTGGCGGTATGAGAGCAAGCATTTACAATGCGATGCCGATTGAGGGTGTCGAAAAGCTTGTAGCGTTTATGAAAAAATTCGAGGAGGCAAACGCATAATGTATCAGTATCATTGTCTTAATCCGATTTCTGAGATCGGTTTATCAAGATTTACAGAGAACTATCAGAAAACAGACAGCGCAGAAAACGCGGAAGGTGTGCTTGTAAGAAGCGCATCGATGCATGAGATGGAATTACCCGAGAAACTTCTTGCGGTCGCAAGAGCAGGTGCGGGTGTGAATAATATTCCACTTGACAAGTGTGCGGAGAAAGGAATTGTCGTATTTAACACTCCCGGAGCAAACGCAAACGGTGTGAAAGAGCTTGTGATCGCGGGTATGCTGCTTGCGTCAAGAGATGTGATCGGCGGCATTGACTGGGTAAAGGCAAATGCGGACGTTGAAACGGTCGGCAAGGACGCAGAGAAGGCGAAGAAAAATTTTGCTGGTACGGAAATCTACGGCAAAAAGCTTGGTATTATCGGGCTTGGTGCAATCGGTGTAAGGGTTGCAAATGCGGCAGTGGCGCTCGGCATGGAAGTGTATGGATACGATCCATATCTTTCTGTAGAGGCGGCTTTGAAGCTTACGAGAGAAGTAAAGCATGTAAAAAATGTAGATGATATTTATACGGACTGCGATTATATTACAGTGCATGTACCTCTTATGGACGCGACAAAGGGAATGATCAATGCAGAGGCAATCGAAAAGATGAAACAGGGCGTTATTGTCCTTAACTTTGCGAGAGATCTCCTTGTAAATGAGAGCGATATGATTGCAGCGCTTGCGTCTGGAAAAGTGCGAAAGTATGTTTCCGACTTTGCAAATCCGACAACAGCGGGCAAGGACGGCTGTATCGTAATACCACATCTTGGCGCTTCTACGGAGGAGTCTGAGGATAACTGTGCGATGATGGCAGTTGACGAGTTGATGGATTACCTTGAGAACGGTAATATCAGAAACAGTGTCAATTATCCCACATGTGATATGGGAGTATGCTCTAATGTGGGCAGAGTGGCAATCTTACATAAGAATATTGCGAATATGATCACGCAGTTTTCCGCAGCGTTCGGTGAGGAAGGAATCAATATCAGTGATATGACAAACAAGTCAAGAGGCGATTACGCATACACCATGATGGATATTGCGGCATCAGCCGATGACAAGATTATCGAGCGCTTGAACAGCATTGATGGCGTGTTCAGAGTCAGAGTAGTGAAATAAAATAATAATAAAAAATCGTGTGCTCAACGTATGTATACGTTTGCACACGATTTTTTTATTGATTTAACAGGATTCCATTGATTACTTTGCAGATAAAAGAAAATGTCTGCACGACAATTTGTGAAAATTCGTGATCTGATTGGCACTCATCGGCAACAACAATCCCTGTCACGCGCCCTTCCCGATTTCTCAATAGATGCTGCATCGTACTTGAAACGCCAAGATCTTTAAAGAAGTTGTAGGCATTGGGAAGCCCGCTTTTTATCGTTTCGACATCACCGATAAAAATCATATCATCGCTGAATTGTTCGAGATAGAGTCTGTCCTCTAATATTCTGGGATATACCTCTTTGCCGTAGAACTCCGGATTGCTTGTAGCAATCAAGTCATAGTTTCTTCCCCAGAAAATCAGGATACGGTCAACCATTAATGTACGCGAAAGCTGTTCAAGAAGCCGAGGGAGCATTTCGGTACCGTCCGTTACTACACGAAGCAAGAGTTTTGCGCATTTATATAAATC
>JAIEDW010000403.1 GCA_029067805.1 Lachnospiraceae bacterium | reverse complement strand
AAATATGGCAGACTGTTAAACAATGCGGCATCAACCAAGGACTACACGGCGATTGCGGTCGGCAGAGTCATGACCTGCGTGCTTGGCATGGTGGTAAACAGGGAACGGGAAATTAGAAATTTTAAAGAAACCGCATTCTACAGGGTTGTAGGCGATTTCACAGAGGCAAACGTCGAGGCGGAGTGGAAAGCGGTAGAAGGCTCCGCGTACTTTGAATCGCCGAAGCTCTATAAAGAGAACGGTTTCAAGGAAAAAGCGGATGCACAGGCGCTCATTTCCAACCTTGAGAATAAAACAGCAATTATCAAAACGCTTGAGAAAGGAACTTCCAAAAAGAAAGCGCCATTGCTGTTTAATCTTGCCGAACTACAGGCGGAATGTGCAAAAAAATTTAAGATCAGTCCCGATGAAACGCTACAGGTAGCACAGGATTTGTATGAAAAGAAGCTGACGACCTATCCAAGAACCGATGCGAGAGTGTTGACGAAAGCGGTTGCAAAAGAAATTTCAAAAAATCTGAGCCGGTTAAAAGGATATACACAGACACAAACATTTGTTGGTAATATTTTAACAAATAAACTGTACGAAAACCTTGCAAAAACACAGTATACAGACGACAGCAAAGTTACAGACCATTACGCCATTATTCCAACCGGTCAGCTTACGGAACTCAATGCGCTTTCCCCGCTGCAAAGCAAGGTGTTTGACTTGATTGTGCGGCGTTTTTTGAGTATCTTTTATCCACCCGCCGAGTATCAGACGTTAAAGCTTGCGATTGGGATTGAAAAGGAGTCACTGTTCGCCTCTGCAAAAGCGCTGAAAACGCTTGGATATCTTGAAGTGATGGGAAAAACGCCGGAAGATGCAGACGAGGAAGAAAACGAGGCGGCAAGTCAGGGCGACAATGAAGAAAATGCGGAGAATGCGGGTAAGAGCAAGAAGAAAAACGCAAAAAAACTGTTGGAACTCGCTCAGACCCTCAAGAAAGGTGATACTATTTCCGTAAACGGATTTGAAATCAAGGAGGGCAAGACTTCACCGCCAAAACGATACACTTCGGGTTCCATGATCCTTGCGATGGAAAACGCGGGACAATTGATCGAGGACGAAGAACTGCGCGCGCAAATCAAAGGCTCCGGTATCGGAACGAGTGCGACGCGCGCGGAAATCATTAAAAAGCTGATTCGAATCGGTTATTTAAAACTTAATAAAAAGACACAGATTATTACGCCCGAAAACTTTGGAGAAATGGTGTATGAAGTGGTCGCGATGACCGTCCCCGCGCTGTTAAATCCCAAAATGACCGCATCGTGGGAAAAGGGACTTGACGGCATTACAAACGGAACAATTGATGTGGGCGACTATCGCACAAAACTTGAGGACTTTATCCGCAAGGAAACAATACAGATACGCGATAAAGATTTGACGCCGCAGCTTGCCGAGCAGATCAGCAAGTTATCGGAAAAAGACGCCAAAGCGTTAAGCGCAGGAAGAAAAATCGGCGTTCCATGCCCAATATGCGGCGGCGAGATTACAACGACGCCGTTTGGATACGGGTGCTCCAATTACCAAAAAGACGGCACAGGCTGCAAATTTACGATCGGGAAAATTGCGGGTAAGGATTTGAGTGATGAGGAAGTCACCACACTGCTTACCGATAAAAAGACACAGGTACTTAGCGGTTTTACAGGAAAAACAGGGAAAGCGTTTGATGCTGCGCTGAAACTCAATGAGGACAATCAGGTCGTATTCGATTTCCCTGAAAGAGAACCGCCTGTAGAAACAAATCTTGCATGTCCGCGGTGCAAGGAGCATAAACTAAAAAAGAGTCAGTGGTATTTGGAGTGCGAATGTGGTTTTCGAATCCGACACACCGTGGCACAGGTCGCACTTTCGGAGGAAATTATGCAAGAGCTGTTTACCACGGGAAAAACCAAAAATAAAATAACAGGCTTTATTTCAAAAGCGGGAAAACCGTTTGACGCCTCTTTAAAATATGAGAAAGAAGAAATCAAATTTGATTTTGAAAACACGAATGAAAAAACAAAATAATTTTTTTGAATATAACCGAAGAAAAAGAAAGAATCAATTTATGATTGTGGGAATACTGGCGGCAATCATGTTGTTCGTATGCACAGGCTGTAATGCGAAAGAAGCAGAACAGGATATCGAAACCGCACATTCAGAAACCGATACAACAGAGCCAAAATCGGAAACAGCTCCGTCAGAAACGTTTCCGAAACAGGAACTGTCGACGGATCATCCGACAACGGAAGAAGCGGCAGAGCAAGAGCCGTCGGGCAGTTTTAGAGTAACTTATCAAGGACAGGAAGCAAAAAACAAGATTGAGCTGCGTCACTGCGACAAAATCTACGACGCGGACGGGATACAAATCTATGCAAGTTTCATTTATGATTTATGGGTTCCCGAAACGTTTCCGTACAATCAATACGTCCTCTATATCCAGACACCGCACGAGCAGACGCAGCTTTATCCGATAGCGGATTTTCTGGTAGACAAGGAACAAAAAACGCTTTATACAAAAATCAAGGGTGATGATGGTTTCGAATGTGTACAGCGCCTTTTGCTCACAGAAAAAGACGGTTCCACATTGGACACCCAAACGGAACTGTTTAATCTAAAACAGGCAGAGCAAATGCTCTGCGATGCATTTGATAAAGCAGAGTCAAGCTTTTCAAATATCACAGTGGAACTGACGGAAACAAAATCGGGCAGTGCGGGAATCGTTTGTGGGGAAACGGGCGGCATTGAAAAAGCGACAGGACAGTGGTATTATACGGATTGGGAAATTGATTTATCAGACAACAGGCAGAGCGTGACGCCTTGTACGCTAAAACAATATGATCCGAATACAGACAGGGAAATCTTTGCGGACAGCAGTAAGATTTTTGACCAAATCGAACAGGGTGACTGGTCGAGCGTGAAACCAATCGAGGGAATGGAATATCTATGGGGAGACAGTGGTGGGGAATGGCTGCGCATGGATGTCAACGGGGATGGTCTGCCGGAGTTAATTACCGGCTGGGAGATGACAGGGTTGGGATATGATGCCAGTGTGCATAAAATGAATATTACTTACATTTTTACATATCGGGAAAATGCAGCAGAACTTGTCTATGTAGATGTCAATGACGGAATGGAGTTTCTCTATATCGCCGGAAACGGAAATCTTGTTTATGAGTGGGC
>JAIEDW010000402.1 GCA_029067805.1 Lachnospiraceae bacterium | reverse complement strand
CGGACGAATATGTTACGGACGCGGCGCTAACGACCATAATCAGCAGACTGCGCGGCAAGTTAAACACTATTTGTGGGGAAGATGTGATACAGACAAAGAAAGGACAGGGATATTTTATAAAATGAAGTGGTTGAAAAAGAGAATGAGAGAATATGCCGTTTGGCTGTTTTTAATGGTAAGTTTTAATCTGTATTTCCTGTTTTTATTGCAAACGACGCCGAGTATCTATCTGCTGTATCTTGACTTGCTATTGCTGGTATTTCTGGCAATTATAGAGGGTACGGCTTTTTTTGATTATCGACAAAAGGAACGCAGGAAAAAAATATTTTTAAACGAGGACGATTTGATTTATGATACACTCTCAAATCCTGAAGATTCGGAGGTTTTTCAACACGACCTGATAATTTTGGAAAAACGCCTTCAAACACAGTTTGAAGAAATTCATGATTTACAAGATTATATTGCAAACTGGTGCCATGCCTTTAAGATACCGCTTGCGGCGGCTCTATTAATCGTGGAAAAAATAAAAGATACCGACATCAGAACCAATATGAAAGAGCATCTTGAACGCATGAACTGGCAGATGAGCATGGTCATGCAAAGCTGTCGGCTACAAGTTCCGCTATTTGATCTGCAGATGAAACAAGTTTCGTTAATATCGTGTATCAAGGCTTCTATTCGAAACAATCTGTTTTTTCTGATTCGGGAAAACTTTCGACTCGATATCATGGTCGATGATGTGACCGTCTATACCGATGAAACTTGGTTAACGTACATCTTAGACCAGCTTTTGAACAATGCTGTTAAATATGCAAATACCAACAACAATAACAATACCGCAGATAACCGCTATATTCGATTTTGGACGGAAAAGTCATCGGATATGGTCAAACTTTTTATAGAAGATAACGGGGAAGGAATTCAGGAATGTGATATCAGACGCATTTTTGAAAAAGGATATACGGGTAAAAATTATCATAACGGCAAATACAAATCAACGGGTATGGGGTTATATATGGCAGATAAAATTGCGAAAAAATTGGAGCATACAATATCTGTTGAAAGCCAATATGGGGAATATACCCGTTTTTGCGTCTTACTTCATGGAGCATAATCATGTGGTTTGTTGTAACTAACATTATTGCCCAGCAAAACTGTAAGCCATTTGTAAGGATTTTTGCAAAAAAGTACACTACAATAAAAAAAACAAGTAGGAGGACCAACATGAACGACAAAAAAGTAGTGGAAATTAAAAATTTAATCAAAAACTATGGTACAAAAACACTTCAGACAACTGTTCTGAAAGGAATTGACCTGACCATTTACAAGAATGATTTTATCGCAATTATGGGACCGTCGGGTTCCGGAAAGACAACGCTGCTAAATATCCTGTCCACGATTGACAAGCCCACACAAGGAATTATCACACTCGACGGCCAAGATGTGACGCGAATCTCTAATAAAGAGCTTTCCAAACTGCGAAAGGACAAAATTGGATTTGTCTTTCAGGATTACAATCTGCTAGATACCATGACTTTACAGGACAATATCGCACTGCCGCTCGCGCTTGACAATGTATCGCCCAAGCAGATTCTCGCACGGGTACAGGAACTTGCTGCTGCCTTTGGTTTGAGCGAACAACTCCACAAATATCCTTACCAACTTTCCGGCGGTCAGAAACAGCGGGGCGCTGTATGCCGTGCACTGATTACCAACCCCGAAATTATTTTTGCCGATGAACCGACAGGCGCACTTGATTCCAAAGCGGGAAAAGAACTGCTGCAATGCCTGCGCAAGGTTAATGACAGCGGACAGGCAACGATTCTGATGGTAACGCATGATCCTCACTGCGCTTCCTATGCGAAAGATGTGTACTTATTGTGCGACGGCATGATGAAGTGCCGGATTAACAGAGGAAACGACCGAAAGGAATTTTACAACAGAATTATTGATTTACAGATGTCTATCGGAGGTGATTTTGCATGAACATGATACACCTTGCTTATATAAACTTTAAAAACAGCTTTAAAAGTTATCTGTCCTTAATTCTGTCTCTGACATTTACGATTTTAGTATTCTTTAATTTTCAGAACGTCATTTATTCGGAAACGTTTGCAGTCTTAGGACAGCGTAATAAGGATTACATTGATATGCTGATTGAAAT
>JAIEDW010000401.1 GCA_029067805.1 Lachnospiraceae bacterium | reverse complement strand
ATAAATTCCGCATTCTTTTCCATGGCGTCATATGCCGTCTTCAAGGGCGACATTTGGAAAACATGCCACATTCCCTCAAAAATATCAAGCTTTGCATATACGTTATGTTTCAAAAGCTGCTTGTATAACTGGCGCGAATCATCTAAAAGGATTTCATTACTGCCGACCTGAATATAAACAGGCGGAAAGTTTTTAAAGTCTGCAAAAAGTGGCGACACATAAGGCGAGAGGGCGGAGGCGCTGCCTAAATAGCTGGAAATCGCTTTTGCAATATATTCATTGCTTAACACAGGATCGATCAATTCTTTGGAATGATAACTTTTTCCGGAAGAAGTCATGTCTGTCCACGGAGAAAAAAGGATAAGACTTTTAGGGAGTGTCATATTTTTTTCACGTAAAATAAGCGTAAGGACAAGCGCAAGGTTTCCACCGGCAGAATCTCCGGCAATAATGACATTTTCAGCGTGATAACCGCAATATAGAAATGCATTCCATGCAGACATTGCATCTTCAACAGCCGCAGGGTATGGAAATTCGGGAGCAAGGCGGTAATCAAAACAAAATATACGGGCCCCTGTATGCCTTGCCAGTTTTGTGGTAAGTTCTCTTGCATACACACAGCTTCCAGTCATGTATCCGCCGCCGTGACAATAAAAAATAACAGCATCATTATGGTCCGTTGCAAGCTCATTTGGAATATAGTCTGTCCATTCTGCGTAAAGATTATAAAACGTTTGTGGTGTAAATGTATAATTTTTGTTATTTCCCAGTATATTTCCCAGTTGATTCTGAACTGTTCGCTGCTTTTGAATATCATTATTTTCAAGAAGACCGTGGGCACGTTTTACAAGGTGCATCAGTCTTTTGTTTTGTTTTTCATTCATTGCATTACGTCCTCTCATTAATTTATATCTGTTAATCTTAGGAAGAATAGTTTATAATAATTATGTTGAAAACCCATGATGAGGTCAAGGGAAACGTACGAAAAAATCAAATTTTACGTAAAATATTGATTTCAGGATCATAATAGTAATGGAAAGGACATAACAAAATTTATGAAAACAAGCGATGATTTAAAGATGTTACTGAAAAAAATAGATCATAAGGGGTATCCTGCATATAAGGACACAAAGGGATTATACAAATTTGATAAATATATTCTTGATATTGAGCATGTTCAAGGGGACCCGTTTGCATCGCCGTCAAAAATAAAATTGATGGTTGAGGGGAAAGATGCAAACATTCCACGAAATTTTATGGATAAAACATATAAAAAGATTGCGCTGCAGGATTATTTGTTACGACAATTTGGCAGAAGGCTTTCAAAGGCGTCATTTACTGCGCATGGATCGGGGAAAAGCGGGCTGATGAGTGTGAGCCGGTGCGGCCAGGAAATTTTAGAGCGCAGTGGATGTGAAATAAAAGAAGATGACGGAACGGTGATCGTGCGAATGGAAATTGGATTTCCGGCAAATGGAAGAACGATCAATTCCGGAGAACTTATAAAAATCCTTTTTTCATTGCTGCCGGAAGCAGTGGAAAGTGAATTGCTTTTTCGGAATATGGACAAGGCAAAAATAGAAAAGGTAGCGGAATTGGCAGAGAATCAAAACTACATAAGAAATGAGCTCAAGAAATTGGATTTGGTGGCGTTTGTGGCAGATGGATCAGTCCTTCCAAGGGAAACGGGAGTTTCACAAAAGCCTATGAAAAATGCCGTTTTGTTCAAAACACCTGAGTCAATGAAAGTAACGTTTGAGTTGCCAAATGGAAATAAGTTGAGCGGAATGGGGATAAAGAAAGGCGTTACGTTAATTGTAGGAGGAGGATATCATGGAAAATCAACGCTTCTTGAGGCGTTGGAGCGAGGTGTATACAATCATATCGAAAATGATGGGAGAGAGTACGTTATTACAGATGAAACGGCAGTAAAACTGAGGGCTGAAGATGGAAGATGCATAACAGGCACGGATATCTCAATGTTTATCAAAAATCTGCCGAACAAGGTTGATACAACATGTTTTTATACAGAAGATGCAAGCGGAAGCACATCTCAGGCAGCAAATGTGGTAGAAGCGATTGAGGCCGGAAGTAAAACATTTTTGATTGATGAAGACACAAGCGCGACTAATTTTATGATTAGAGATGCATTGATGCAACTTGTGGTGGCAAAGGATAAGGAGCCTATTACCCCCTATATTGACAGGATAAGAGAGTTGTATTACCAATTTGGAATTTCCACAATACTGGTTGCGGGAAGTTCGGGGGCGTATTTAAAAAAAGCGGATACTATTATACAGATGGACGAGTATATTGCATATGACATCACAAAAACTGCAAAAGAGCAGGCGGATAAATTTGAAAGTAATGATTGTAAGGAAGATCAGGTAAATAAAGCGCAAATACCTACGTTTCACAGAGCGATGCAGCCCAATAAAAGTTTTTGCGATGACAGGACAAAGATAAGGGTAAATGATGCAGGATCAGTCAGCATAAATAAAAATACGATAGATATGAGAGCGGTGGAACAGCTTGTGGATTCGGAACAGCTTAGGACGCTTGGATATATCTGCAAATATGTACATGAAAAAATGTTTAATGGCAGAATAACGTTGCAAGAGACAGTCGAAAGGATTAGTAGTGAATTTGAGAAAATTGGCTTCGAAACAGTCTGCGGAAAAAGTGTGCCGTGTGACCTAGCAGTGCCAAGAAAACAGGAAATATTTGCCTGCCTTAACAGATGTAGAAATGTTAAGATAAATGACCATGCAGGTCAAAACAAGCTATAAATCAAAGAGAGCAGTGCAGTCAAACTATAATTCATGACTAAAATAGTCAAACGGGATGAGTATATGAAAACGAATAAGATTGTATTGGGTATTCTGGCGCATGTTGATTCTGGAAAAACGACATTAGCGGAAAGTACGCTTTACTTAAGTGGAAGTATTCGAAAACTTGGGCGTGTAGATCATAAAGATGCATTTTTTGACAACTATGAACTAGAGCGCGCAAGGGGAATCACGATTTTCTCAAAACAGGCGCAATTACAATATCATGATAAGGAAATTTGTCTTTTAGATACGCCGGGACATGTTGACTTCTCCGCAGAAATGGAAAGGACGCTTCAGGTGCTTGATTATGCGATTCTTGTGATCAGTGCAACGGACGGCATTCAAGGACATACGATGACGCTTTGGCAGCTTTTAAAGCGATATCGGATACCGGTGTTTCTGTTTATCAATAAGATGGATATAAACGGAACCGACAAGGAGGAGATTTTTGGCACATTGCAGACAAAACTTGATGAGTCCTGTGTCGATTTTTCGATAGTAGAAAAGGATGAAACTGCCTTTTGGGATAATCTTGCGATGTGCTCCGAGGAGCTTATGGAAAGCTTTTTGGAAGATGGAAAACTTTCCATATCGGAAATCGCAAAAACGATATCCGAACGAAAGGTATTTCCGTGTTTTTTGGGCTCGGCCCTAAAACAGGAGGGAAAGGGGGAGTTTTGAAGTGG
>JAIEDW010000400.1 GCA_029067805.1 Lachnospiraceae bacterium | reverse complement strand
GGATTGCGATTTTACTTGTTCTTATTGCGATCTGTAACCACAATCCTGAGATTGCAAAGCAAATCGGAGCGAAACTGACAAAGGAAAACGCCCAGGAGGACACAGAGCCTGCTTTGGATAAATATGTCATCAGGACAACCGTGACGCAGGGAGAACCGCTTGCGGCAGAAAGCCCCGACGACGAGGAGGCGGAAAAAAATTTGAGCATTCCGCCGAAAGTTGCGTCGCTGACAGGATATATTCCCATCAAGTCAACCGGAACGGAAGTTACACAGGCAAAAGCGGACGAAATTCTTGCAACGCTCAGCAAGGGAAAAACGGGAGCAGGACTTACCTTTGACGAGGAGTTCTATCCGTATTACGGAATGATCAATGATACACAGAAAGCGCTTTACCGTCAGATTTATGCCAATGCCGACGCGATGACAAAGAACTTTGCGCCGGTTGAGGACATTACGGCAACGGATTTAAAGAATGCGTTTACCGCGGTCGTAAATGATCATCCCGAGCTGTTCTGGGTGGAAACGGCATATAAGTATAAATATGCGCCGCTCGGACAGGTCGCGGATATTACGCTTGTGTTTAATGTGACAGCAAACGATATTGAAAATGCAAAGTCCGAGTTTGCGGATGCCGCAAAGCTGATTATAGATGAAACGTATGGACGTTACACCGATTATGAGAAAGAGCGGATCGCGCACGATGAGTTGATCCAAAAGGTGAAATATGACGCGAACGCGCCGATGAACCAGAGTGCCTACAGTGCATTGATCTATGGCAGAACCGTTTGCGCGGGCTATGCGAGAGCGCTTCAGTATATTTTACAGCAGCTCAAGATTCCGTGCTACTATGTCACAGGCTATGCGGGTGAAAATCACGCATGGAATATCGTGAAGCTTGATGACGGTCAATACTATAATGTTGACAGTACATGGGACGATACGAACCCTAACACATACGATTACTTTAACTGTTCTGACGCGGACTACGCTAGAAATCATGTGCGCAAGGACTTGTCGATCTACTTGCCGGCGTGCAAAGGAAACCGTTACAGCGGACTGGAAGTAAATCCGCCCGCATCCACTGGCACAACGACCACAAAACCTTCCCAGAAACCGTCGCAGTCGACCGGTACTACAACAACCGGTACGACCACCACGACGACAACGACCACGACAACAACGGGTACCGTAGGAGAAGCAACGGTTGAGAATAACAAGGCAAACATCACAGTGCGGACCGTGCGCGGCAGCGAGGAAGGATATATCGGAAACATCGAAGATTATTATCTGACCTGCTTCGAGGCGATGATGGCGACAGACGATTATAACGTAAGCTTTGATATCGCAGTGTACGACAAAGATCTTTGGGAGGACATCTATGATTCCTACGACAAAGGCGAATGTCAGGAGGGTTACATTGACCGCTATCTTGTCGAAAAGCACAGAAACAGCTGCGTCATGAGCGTCACGGCATGGGAGCAGAGCGACGGCAGCTGGATGCTGCATCATGAGGCACAGGTGCAATAAACACAGAATAGTTTCCCCTAATTCTGATTATAATAAGTGCAGTGATTCTTTTGAATCACTGCATTTTTGTTCGGGGAGAATATGTACATGGATTTTTGGAAGCGGAATGATTATCAGAAAGTTGTCGTCTATATTGTGACATGCGTGTCGGTTTTGTTCATATTAAAATATATTCTGCCGTATTTTCTGCCGCTTGTGGTGGCGCTTCTCATCGTAGTACCGTTGCAGCGTTTCTGTGTGCACAGAGAAGAAAAAAGACTTGCGAAAGGAAAGTGCAGCCGCTTGTATAAAAGTAACGGCAAAGGCGTTATGGCAGGCGGAATCCTGTTCGGCATTATCCTTTTTGTGGCGCTTATTATCGTAGGAATTAGCACGTTTCTCATCAGCAGGGCAAGAAACGTAATACAGGATGTCGGCTTTATTACAGAAAGTTTTTCACAAATTATTTCTGACACAAGTGTCAGAATTGAAACCTTCTGGGGATTTCGGGAGGGCACGGTAAGCCGCTGGATTGAGGGACGGATTTCCGAATTTGCGGAAGGTCTGATGCATTCGGGAAACGGATTTTTAAGCGGAAGTCTAAAGTACTTATCAGTGGCGGGTCGCGTGGGAACCTTTATCCTTGTAAGTTTCATCTGCGTCGTGCTCTTTGCGAGAGAAGTCGAGCGGTGGCAGCAAGGACTTCTAAACCTTGCAATTCTGGAACCGGCAATAGACCGGATTCTCTCCATTGTGATTCGAATCGGGAAAAAACTCGGCGGCATGATAAAAACATATGTAAAAACGCAGTCCATTATTTTAGTCTGCATCAGCGCGACCGCCACGATAGGACTCTACATCGGCGGCGTAAAAGACGCCTACTCGTATGGAATTTTGGCGGGAGTGATGGACTTTCTGCCCTTTATCGGCACGGGGATCGTTCTGATCCCAATCGGCGTCGTCCACTTTATTCGCGGGGAAATTTTCTGTGGAATTGCTGTGCTCATTACGTATGTCATCTGCGTGATGATCAGAGAACTTTTAGAGCCAAGGCTTTTGGGAAACGGACTGCGCTTTTCTCCCGTTGCAGTGCTGATCTCCGTCTATGCGGGCGTGCTTTTCTATGGAATCGGCGGCGTCATACTCGGTCCCGTAACCCTGCTTGTTTTGGTGGAGCTTGGGAAGGAGTTGTTCTGTTAAACATTTCCAATATGAAAAAGTAACAAAAATAAATTATGGATTTTATACAAATTTTATACGGAAAAAATAATCCAAAATACAGACAATTTATCGAAAAAGTTGTAAAATGTTAGAGGGTGTTCTGCAATTATAGTGTAAGAAATACAGAGCATATTAATACACTTTGGAGGTAAATCAATGAAAAATATGAGTATTCGTTTTAAGATTTTGATTCCTGTCTGTATTTTGGGAATCCTTGCAATTTTGATTGCCGCGTATGACAGTGCGAGCGTGGACTCCATGCAGGATGGCACAATTGAACTGCAGCGTGTAGGAATCGGGGCGCTTGCCGCGCTTGATGAAGTGTCGATTCAGACACAGAAAATGGAAAAAATGGCCCTTGTCTATACCCAGCTTCAAGGGGAAGGAGGGGAAGCTGTATGGGGAGAAGTTGAGGCCTCCCATACAAAAATAAAAGAGCAGCTTGACCTTGCAAGGTCATTCTTGCCGGACGAAGGCGCGCAGTCGGGATTAAATGCGATTGAAACGGCTGCAAACGACTTATATGATATGTCAAAACAAGCCAAGGAAAATGTGGATAACGGTAATATACAAAAGGCAGTCGAAATGGTGATGAACGATATGTATGAGACCTCGACGGCAGTGGAATCTGTAATCCAAGAGGTGATTGGTTACAATTATGCCGATATTGAGGAAATCAGTACATACCAGCATAAAGTATATATATGGGCGTCTGTAGTATCATCCGTGTTTGTTGGTTTGCTGATCGTGACATTCATTTTTACCGTTATCATGATTAATAAGTATGTTATCGCACGTCTGCGCAGACATACCATAAAGATTGATGAGATCATTAGCAGCATCGAGCGGGGAGAAGGAGACTTGTCCCTCCGCCTTACAATTTCAAACAGTGACGAGCTTGGGCGGCTTGCCGTAAACATGAACCGTTTTATGGAAGTGTTGGAGCGCGTGATGAAAAAACTCAACGAGGACTCTGTTTCCCTTGATAAAATTGTAACAAATGTTACGGAGAAAGCGGCGAATGCAAACACCAACGCCTATGAAGTGTCGGCAGTGACCGAGGAGCTTTCCGCAACGATGGAAGAAATTGCGGCGACTGCGGCGGGCGTTGATCAGAATGCGATGGATGTGATGAATGAACTCAATGAAATGCAGAAGACGACCGATAATATTGTTGAATATGCAAACGAGATGAAAGACAGAGCGACTGCGCTCGAACAGTCGGCAACGGAAAATAAACGCAATACCATTAAGCTGGTAGCGCCAATTATCGAAAAGATAAAAGCGGCGATTGAAAACAGTAAGGAAATTGAGAAGATCGGCGCCCTTACCGGTGAAATCCTTTCGATTTCAAGCCAGACAAATCTCCTTGCGCTGAATGCGTCGATTGAGGCGGCAAGAGCGGGTGAAGCGGGCAAGGGCTTTGCTGTGGTTGCCGATGAAATCAGACAGCTTGCGGATTCAAGCCGCGAAACGGCAAACAATATCCAGGAGATTAACGGCACCGTGTTGACGCTTGTGCAGGATCTGATCGATAATTCAAAAGAGATTACAAGCTACCTTGAGGGAACGGTACTCAACGATTACAATAACTTCGTTTCAAGCGGAAAACAGTACCGTGACGACGCCGAGCACGTTGATTCCGAGATGACAATGTATGCCGAGCGTTCTACGCAGATTACAGACACAGTTTCCAGAATGGTTGAGTCGATTAACGGCATTACGAGAGCCGTTGATGAGAGTGCAAACGGCGTAACCAACGTGGCGGAAAGTATTCAGATGTTGGTAAGCGAGGTGGATGTCGTTAATTCGGAGATGGTACAGAATGGTGAAATCGCAAGTAGTCTGAGAGAAGAAGTGCAGCGGTTTAAGATTGACTGAAAATGTCAATTTTAACATAGATTTTTTACATAGTAACA
>JAIEDW010000040.1 GCA_029067805.1 Lachnospiraceae bacterium | reverse complement strand
TTGATATACTGGAAAAGGGCGAAATAAGAACACACAGAACAGAGGACTTGGAATTGCTTAAAAGTATTCGGCGCGGTGATTTTCAGAAGGAAGATAAATCATTTTCAAATGAATTTTATGAGATATTATCTGACTACGAGTACCAATTGGACATCGCAACAAAAAATACGTATCTTCCGGATAATCCCGACATGGAGAAGGTTGAGAAATTTGTTGAGTATGTAAATAGAAGAGCAATAGAAGAATAGAAGGTAATTTTGATGAGAGATATTAAAAAGGAAATATCAGACAAGCTCGCGGAAATCGAAGAGAAAGAAAAGGTAAAAGTGCTTTACGCAGTAGAATCCGGCAGTCGTGCGTGGGGTGTTGAATCGCCGGACAGTGATTACGATGTGCGATTTATTTATGTGAGACCAAAGGAAGATTACTTGCGTCTTTCGGAAAAAAGAGATGTCATCGAATGGCAGCTCGATGAAGTATTGGATATCAACGGATGGGATCTCAAAAAAACACTCATTCAGTTTCATAAGGGAAATGCTACGCTCTTTGAGTGGGCAAATTCCCCGGTTGTATACAAGACAACAGACGAATGGAAAGAGATATATGAGAGCTGCAAGCAGTATTTTTCCGAAAAAGCAGCACTTTATCATTATTATGGAACAGCCAACAGTACCTATAAGCAGTATTTACAGGACGATGAGATAAAGTATAAGAAATACATTTACGCGCTCAGACCGCTTTTCGCGTGTAAATATATCGAAACAAACCATGCGATTCCACCGGTACGATTCGATGATTTATGTAAACAGGTTCTTCCAAAGGAATTGTCGGAAGAAATAGAGAAAATGCTTGCAATCAAAGCAAAGAGCGACGAAAAAGACAGAAATCCGAAAATGCCGGTCATTCAAAAGTTTATAGAAGAGGAAATTGTAAGATACGGACAGCTTTCCAAAGAATTGGCAGATGACAGAACGCCGGAATGGAAAGCTTTAGATAACGTATTTTTATCAATTTTGGAAAAGGAAAGATGAAAATTATCGGAATGGAAATTCCTGCCAATGCAAATCAAAAGTAGTGAGGAACAAAATGAAAATTGAAGTAAGAGCTTATGAAGAAAAAGATTTATCGGAAATGATAAAAATATGGAATGACGTTGTGGAGGAGGGGGTTGCTTTTCCGCAGGAAGAATTGCTAAATATGCAGACGGGCAACGAATTTTTTGCTTCACAGACATATACTGCCGTTGCGGTAAATACAGACACAGGAAGCGTTTGTGGACTGTACATACTGCACCCGAACAACATCGGGCGGTGTGGGCATATATGCAACGCAAGTTATGCGGTTGCACAGGAAAACAGAGGACTGCATATCGGCGAAAAATTAGTTTCGGATTGCCTGGTTCAGGGCAAACGGTTTGGCTTTGGTGTTTTGCAATTTAATGCTGTTGTGGCGACAAATATCCATGCGCGTCATCTTTATGAGCGGCTTGGGTTTGTGCAGTTAGGCACGATTCCGAACGGATTTCGCATGAAAGACGGACATTATGAAGATATTTGTCCTTATTATCATGAATTATAAAATGAGGATCACAAATGTATGGAGTATAATCAATTAGAAAAAATTGTTGCGCCACTATTGGACTGGTATCACAAAAACAGGAGACAGTTACCGTGGAGGGAAGATAAGGATCCATACCACATATGGGTGTCGGAGATTATGCTGCAGCAGACGCGGGTGGAGGCAGTAATTCCGTACTATGAGCGTTTTATGAAACGTTTTCCTACGATTGCGTCGCTTGCATCATGTGAGGACGAAGAGCTTTTTAAATTATGGGAAGGACTGGGGTATTACTCGCGTGCGCGAAATTTAAAGAAAGCGGCACAGACAATATGTACCCGCCACCAAGGAATTTTTCCAAGTAAATTCGAGGATATTCTTGCGCTTTCAGGCATCGGAGCATATACAGCAGGAGCGATTTCCTCAATTGCTTTTGAGCAGGCAAGGGCAGCAGTTGACGGAAATGTGCTGCGCGCGATAACGAGATTAACACAGGACAGTCATGATATTACGGATGTAAGTTTTCGTACACAGATTACGGAGGAATTGGAAAAAATTTATCCCTTAAAAGGACGTGGAGATTTTACACAGAGTCTTATGGAGCTGGGGGCGATTGTATGCGTGCCGAACGGAAAGCCAAAGTGTGAGGAATGTCCGTTAGGATTTTTGTGTAGCGCATACCAAAATAATACACAGCTTGCGTATCCCGTCAAGAAAAAGAAAGCCGCCCGCAAAATAGAGCAGAAAACAATATTGATCATAAAATATAAAGATAAAATAGCCATTGGCAAGCGAGAAAGTAAAGGCGTCCTGTCGGGAATGTGGGAATTGCCCAATTTGGAGGGAAACCCGACAAAACAGCAGATTCTTGAGTTGCTTGCGAAACAGGAAATTGTGGTAAAAGATATAGAAAAAATGACACATGGCAAACAGCCATTAAAGCATATTTTTACACATATTGAGTGGCGTATGATGTGTTGGATTGTAACTTGTGAGAATATCAATAGGGACAGCGGATTTACATGGGTCACCATGGAGCAACTAGAGAACGATATCGCGCTTCCTACGGCATTCAAAAAAGTTTATCAGAAAAGCATTTCTACGTAAAGATAGAAAAATGAAAAAATAAAACGGAAAGGTGTGAGATCATTGGCTTCAACAAAAGATTATTTAAACTTTATATTAGAGCAGCTATCCGAATTGGAAGAAATCACATATTACGCGATGATGGGCGAATTTATTATTTACTATCGCGGAAAAATTGTAGGCGGTATTTATGACGACCGATTGCTTGTAAAGCCAGTTTCGGCGGCAAAGGAGTTTATGCCGAATGCCCCGTTTGAACTGCCGTGCGAGGGTGCAAAGGAGATGCTTTTGGTGGAGAATGTGGACGATAAGCACTTTTTGGCGCAGTTATTTGAAAAGATGTATCCGGAGCTGCCCGCACCAAAGCCGAAAAAGAAGAAAAAGTAGGTAAACATATGCAAAATAACACAATCTACTATCAAAGTGGTAAAGACATTGTGTGTATTTGGTATCAAAACGCAACACAATCTTATCCAACGCACACCCATGCAGCCCATATTACCCTCGGATATATTACAGACGGAACAGTATGCATCGTAATAAACGGTCGGGATTGTCTGTATCATGCGGGAGAGCACTTTTGCATTATGCCGGACATCCCACACGCAGTAGTGTCGGTGGACGGTTCGGCATATTCCATGATTGCGATATGTATTCCAACTGACAAAAGTGTCAATATACGCAATGATGAAGGGAGTTATGTAAGCCAACTACGGCAAATCATTTTAAATGCGCCCGAGGAGATTTTTCCGATTGCAGATATGGCACGCCGCGTCAGTGTGAGTCCCTATCATATGCTTCGCCAATTTAAAGCCGTTTGTGGATTAACGCCGCATCAGTTTCAGATACAGTGCAGAGTTCGAAAAGCACAGAAACTGCTGGAAGAAGGAAAAAGCGTGACCGAAGCGGCTTATGCCACAGGTTTCTGCGACCAAAGCCACTTTGATCGATGCTTT
>JAIEDW010000004.1 GCA_029067805.1 Lachnospiraceae bacterium | reverse complement strand
TTGCTATTATAAGATAGCATATATTACATAATACATTATATATTACAATACATTTTTTGAATATGTTCCAACCGCGCATAGAATTGCTCATAAAAATCTTCTTCCGTTTTATATGGTTCTATATAGAAAAATTGAAGGATCTGCATTGTCACTTTCTTAATCAGTTCTTCATCGGCACGCATAAGCAGTTTCGCATGTATTTCCTTTAAAAAGTAGTGCCAGTCCGATATAAAGCGCTGATTTTGTTTTAGATTGGGTGTATCGATCCATTTGCTGACTTTTACTTTCGATTTATTTTCATTGGGGCATTCCTTTACTTGCAGTATGTAGGAAAAACTGTTGTCTTCATAGAGTCTGCCAAGCGGAAAGATACGGCAGATTCCCGGTCTGTATGCATGAATACTGCAACGGTTGTTCTCATCTAAAAACACGCACTGTCCATCAAGATGATCAAGAATTTTTAAATTTGGAAGAATGATGCCGTCAACGATATTCAGTTCGATCTGCTTGTCAAGCATAGCTTCAAAGGAGCATTTCAGATAGTTGGAAATTCTATAAAAATCTAAAGGGTCAAGCACAATCGTATTTCCCATTCCATGACAGCATTCGCTGCAATTTTTACAGCCATTGCAATCCACTTTTACCATGTCGTTGATCTGATATTTTTTTCCGTCGGAAATCTTGTCTAAATCGCAGTCCCTAAGCATTTTGCAGAATCCTCCTTCCAATTTCATAAAATGAATTCAATAAACTATAATATACACTATAATTTATATTTTTGCAAAGATATAATCGTTGACTTTTGGTTTATAGGTTGTTAATATTTTTATGAATTATGTAATAGAAGCGGGCATCTTGTTTACAGGCTGCCTGTAATACGGGGGATTAAAATGAAAAAAATTCTGACAGATAAAATGAAACATAATTTGAGGCGTATACGGACTTCGATAAGATGGGTCATATTTTCGATTTTTTCGGGGATTGTCGTGGGAAGTGTTGGTGTTGTTTTTTTTCGTATGATGGCTTTGGTCACGCATCTTAGGGAAGTGCATACATGGCTTATCTTTTTGCTTCCGATAGGCGGACTGGCAATCGTTGGCTCTTATAAAGCGCTGCATGATGAACATGATACAGGCACCAATCTTGTTCTGTCGGCGATTCAGTCCGGTGATCACCTTCCGTTTCGAATGGCGCCGCTCATTTTTTTATCAACCATTATAACGCACCTTTTCGGTGGTTCAGCAGGGCGGGAGGGGGCTGCGCTGCAGTTAGGAGGCAGTCTTGGAAACAGCATTGGCAGATTGCTTCAGTTGGATGAAAAAGATAAACATATCATGATCATGTGCGGAATGAGCGCTGCTTTTTCGGCACTTTTCGGGACACCTATGGCGGCGGCAATTTTTTCGATGGAGGTTGTCAGCGTCGGTATCATGCATTATTCGGCGCTTGTTCCGTGTGTTGTCGCCTCGCTTGTTGCACATGGAATTGCATATGAGTCCGGAATTATGCCGGAAACGTTTATCATCAGTGAAATACCAGCATTTGGCATAAAAACAGCCATAATCATATCGGGTCTTGCAATTTTGTGTGCATTTGTCAGTGTTTTATTTTGCGTGATACTTCATGGGACAGAGCATTTTTGCAAAAGACGATTTCAAAATCCGTTTGTCCGAATTTTTTTAGGCGGCTGCTTAATCATAATCCTTACGCTTTTGGTGGGCGATCAGAGATATAATGGAGCGGGAATGAATGTCATAGAGCATTGTTTTGAAGGAAGTGTGCGCCCGGAGGCGTTTTTAATGAAAATGATTTTTACGGCGATTACCATTGGCGCTGGATATAAGGGCGGAGAAATTGTTCCCTCATTTTTCACGGGCGCTACGTTTGGCTGTCTTTTTGGAGAGATTATCGGCTTTTCCCCGTCACTTTGTACCGCAATCGGTATGACGGGTGTTTTTTGCGGTGTAACAAATTGTCCGATAACTTCGCTTTTGATCAGTTTTGAATTGTTTGGATATGATGGGATGCCTTATTTTCTGCTGTCGGTTGCGTTCAGCTATATGCTTTCCGGATATTTCGGACTTTATCACAGTCAAAAGATCATGTACTCCAAATATAAAACAAATTATATCAATAAGAAAACGGAATAAATTTACGAAGCAGTAAATACATGTTTGAATGCATTATAGGTCTTTTCAATCCCTTCCGAAAAGGATGTGTAGCACAAACCGAGCTCTTGAATGCTTTTTTCATTGGAATACAATTCTGTTTCGTTGGCAGTCACAGGAAACGGAAGAGGCACATTTTTGGCAAGCGCTTCCGAAACAGTGAGTTTTAACTCCTCAACAGGTATATCAATAACGGCTTTCAAGCCGTTAAAAAAGCTGTCATAATCGCATATTGTATCATTGCAAATGTTATATGCGTTTTTATATGTTGTTTCATTTAACATACATTTTATGATTGCATTTGCAACATCTTTTACATAAACAAATTGAAATTTTCCTTCCGCATCCGTGATATGGGGGAGCATCTTATTCTGAACGGCAAGCTGTATGAATGCGGCTTCTCTTGGCGCATAATTAAAAGGACCATATATAATAGAAGGGCGGAGGATTGTATAGTTTATATTTTTCTTTTCGCATTCTGTAATAAGTTCTTGCTCCAGCGCGACTTTTCCGGAAATATATTCTCCCGCGCTGCCGGAAATCGCTCTTGTTTCAAAGGGCGTGTTTTCGTTCTTAATCTGACCAAGTCCGCGTTTGTATACATCAACAGTGCTGATAAAAATATATTGTTTCGCCTTTCCACTAAAATTGTTGAGCACAGTCGCAATATCGTTTTTTTCATATGCGCAAAAATCAACAATTACATCATATTCTTCCGTGTTTTCCTGCCAAATCAAAGAATTTCTCCGATCGCCTTTAATCTGATGCACGCCAAGTTCCTCCACGGAATACGTACCTCGGTTTACCACGGTAATATTATGTGATTTTGCCGCTTGAATAAGAAAAACACGTCCTAAAAAATAACTGCCGCCTATTACAAGGATTTTCATGGGATACCTCCTGTTTCATGCAATATTAGATATTTCTTATGATCTAGTATATGCAGTTTTGCAAAGGAAAAAATATAATTTTTACAAACATTTGTTCGTAAAAGTATTGTTTTGCGAATAGTTTAAAATGAAATATCTATTATTCCACTATTACATCACTACTTTGACTTATACAGTCAGCCTTGATTTAATGTGTTGACCAATTTGGTCATTGGCATTATCATTAAATATTAACCGTGATTTTTTTATAGCTTTCTATGCTTAATTATTTCGTTTAAGATATAAAAAGCTTATGTTTTTGCCTATATTTTAACAATATTATTTGATGTTTTCGTTTAAAATTCACAAAAACAACATGCTATATCATCGATTTAACGGTTTATGTTTTAACCGTCATTTTTTCATTTCTTATTTTAGCCCTAATAATTACACTTATTCAACGATATTATGCAGCCATATTCCTTTCTTAACCAGAATAAATCCAATAATACATTTGATAATATCGCCAAGCTGCACCATTATATAAACGCCTAAAACAGGCAACGTTGTAAAGTAGCTTAACACAAACGCGATCGACACGCTTACACACCAGATAAACACGCTGTCAAACAGGAATGTGATAATGGTCTTTCCGCCCGAACGCAATGTGAAATATGTAGCATGTAAAAATGCATTCTGCGGCATGAAAAACGCAGTTGCCATTATAAAATACTTTGCAAGCGTCTTTGCCTCCTCATCAATCTTATAAAGCTTCGGGAATACAGGCGCCATGCAAAACATAATTATAGCGATTAGTGTACAGCAGAACACCGAAAATGCGATCATCTTATTGTCGGTATCCCTCGCTTCTTTCATTTTTCCCGCGCCTAAAAGCTGTCCAACGACAATTGCCACAGAGTCACCGAGCGCGATAAAAACAATATTAAATACATTATTGATCGTATTAGACACGTTAAGTCCCGCTACCACACTATATCCTCTTATGGAATAGCATTGTGTAAGCATCGCCATTCCCGCCGCCCACAATGTCTCATTAAGTAAAAGCGGACTTCCTTTGAGGATAATCTTTTGAATCAGCGCACGCGGTACTTTTAACGTGCTGAAAATTCCTTCAACATAAGGATATACCGTTCTTTTCCTGTAAACCTGAATGACAATGATAAACATTTCCACATATCTTGATATAACGGTCGCAATTGCCGCGCCCGCTACCCCAAGAGCGGGAAATCCAAATTTTCCATAGATCAATAGATAATTTAGCAAAAGATTTACGAATACGGCTACGATTCCGGATTTCATAGGCAAGAGCGTCTGACCGCATTCTCTGAGTGTACTGGAATAAACTTGTACCATTGCAAATGCTGGGAGTCCTATGAGAATAATTTTCAAGTATTGCATTCCATAGAATAAAGTATCATGAATACTCTCCGCAGAGCCTTCGCCTTTTAAATAGGCATTAATCAGCATATCGCCCGCGCCTAATAGTAAAATGCAGGTAATAATCGTAATAACTGCCACCATCCATATTTTAAAACGCATCGTCTGACGCACGCCCTCGTGGTTTCCCTGGCCGTAATATTGTGCCGTAAATATTCCGGCGCCCGACACGCCGCCAAACAAGCACAGATTGTATACAAAGATAAGCTGATTAACGATTGCAACCCCCGACATCTGTTCCGTTCCGGTCTGCCCTATCATAATATTATCCAGAAGGCTCACAAAATTAGTGATACCGTTTTGGATCATAATAGGCACTGCGATCATGAGAACCATCTTATAAAAGTCCCCGTTTCCTATAAACTTCGATAGGAATTTCTTTTTTCCCTGTAACATTATTGCACCTCTATTCCCGGATAATTACGACTCATTACCTACTATAACATTTTATATTGATAAAATCCACACAAAAAAGAACAGATTTTTATTTTATTCTGTTCCTTTTTGCATTTCTTATTGTTAAATTTATAACACTTTAAAACAATTCATTTAACTTCGTTATTACAGACTTTTTTAACCATTTCTATCTGTCAAATATGATTATCAATGACAGTGTCCGCCACAATTTTTACAGTCACCGCCACACTGCAGTGATTTTCCCGCTTTCTTATCTCGTATCATGCTGCGTATAGCCAATGCTACCACAATAAACAGTACGATGCCTGCAATGAATGTGCCCATAATGAAATCTCCTTTTTGATAAATATGCAGTCTACTTTGCCAATGCTTTTGTACCGATGTCAATTTTTAAAGTATTGCTTTCCTTATAAGGTCTTAAAAGAAGGTAAATAAATCCGATGATAAGCAAGATTGCCACCACTGTACCGATTCCAAATACACCTGTTGAAACAAACATACCGATCTGATAAATGCAGAGCGATACCACATAGGCTAATCCACATTGATAACCTATTGCAAACCAGAACCATTTCCGATTGTTCATCTCACGCTTAATCGCTCCCATCGCCGCAAAACAAGGAGCGCACAAGAGGTTAAACACGAGGAACGAATACGCCGCAATTTGTGACATTTCTTCAAAATCAAGCACACCAAATACACCGACAACTTCTTCTTTTGCGACAAGTCCCATAATGGTTGCGATTGTTGCTTTGATATTGTTAAATCCCAGCGGTGCAAAGATGAAGCTTACTGCGCTACCAACCATTCCAAGGATACTTGATTCAAGCTCCATATCCGGATCAAAACCAAATGAACCATCTACCATTCCGAAGCACGATCCTGCCCAGATGAT
>JAIEDW010000399.1 GCA_029067805.1 Lachnospiraceae bacterium | reverse complement strand
ATATAATAATCCTGCCCACTGCTTTTTCAAATATTGTTCTATATCTTTAAAATCTCCAAAGGCATAAATAGCATTGTTATTTTCACTTTTTCTTACTTCGTCAATAAAATCAAAAATTTTTATATTATCAACATTAGGATATATTATCGAATTTGCATTACCATTTTTTCTATTTTTTTGGTACACAAAATGATCACTCCATACATTTCTCTCCACTAAAGCAAAAACTGGTATCTTACCTTTTACAGCTTCTTCATATTCTTTATTTGTTATTGATTTATCCTCCAGTTTATAATTCCCGCCATATCTCCCACCAATTATAAGAACAAACATTTGACAATTTTGAACCTCTGTCAAGCATGCATCATGAGTATGTTGGTCAGGTGCGTAGAAAACATCACCATCTTCGCTCAAAATGGATTCAAATCCCATATTATTTATAAAGTACCTTATGTTTTCACGAATATACTTCAAATCATAGCAAGTAGAGCTAACAAAAACACGTGGAATAGCCATATCCTTTCTCCTTTGTATAAATCACTTCTCAAATATAATGCAAAAAATATCTATAATATATTGTATTGTTTAAAATGACTATCAATACATAAATAGCCAAATATATAATTTATCCATACTTACTGGCAACAATTTTCTTCTGACCAACAGAATAAAACCTAGCTCCTAAATACAGAAAGCAATATTATACATCACTTGCTTTATATAGCAAATAATATACCCTCGTACTATTCAAATTCAATCGTCCCCGGCGGCTTACTGGTCAAATCATAAAATACCCGATTAACCCCGCGCACTTCATTAATAATCCGACTCATAACCGTCTGCAACACATCCCACGATATCTGCGCACTCTCCGCTGTCATAAAGTCAACCGTATTGACCGCCCGCAGCGCCACAGCATAATCATAAGTCCGCTCATCGCCCATAACGCCCACAGACCGCATATTCGTAAGTGCCGCGAAATACTGCCCAATCGTCCTGTCCAAGCCGGCTTTCGCAATTTCCTCGCGGTAAATCGCATCCGCCTCCTGCACAATGCGCACTTTTTCCGCTGTAACTTCCCCGATAATCCGAATACCAAGTCCCGGTCCGGGGAACGGCTGACGGAATACCAGTTTTTCCGGAATTCCAAGCTCCAGCCCCGCCTTGCGAACCTCATCTTTAAACAAATCCCGCAACGGCTCTATAATCTCCTTAAAATCAACATAATCTGGCAATCCACCCACATTATGATGCGACTTGATGACTGCCGACTCGCCGCCAAGTCCACTTTCCACCACATCAGGATAAATCGTTCCCTGCGCAAGGAAATCCACTGCTCCAATCTTTTTTGCTTCCTCCTCAAACACACGGATAAACTCTTCCCCGATAATTTTCCGCTTCGCCTCAGGCTCCGTCACTCCCGCAAGCTTGCCATAATAACGCTCCTGCGCATTAACGCGGATAAAGTTGAGGTCAAAATCTCCGTCCTTACCAAATACCGCCTCAACTTCATCGCCCTCATCTTTACGCAGCAACCCATGATCCACAAACACACAAGTAAGCTGTTTTCCGATTGCCCTCGACAACAAACCTGCCGCCACTGAAGAATCAACACCGCCCGACAACGCCAAAAGCACCTTGCCGTCTCCAACTTTTTCGCGAATCTGTTTTACAGACTCCTCCACAAAGGAATCCATTCTCCAAGTCCCCGCACAGCCACACACTCCGCGCACGAAGTTGTAAAGCATTTTTGTCCCTTCAACGGTATGAAGCACCTCCGGATGAAACTGAATCGCATAAAGCTTTTTTTCCGCACATTCCGCTGCTGCCACAGGACAGTCCGCCGTATGGGCAGTTATCCGAAATCCTTCCGCCGCCCGTGAAATATAGTCAAAGTGACTCATCCAGCAAATCGTCGTTTCTGCCACATCTGCAAATAACGGCGACGACTGATCCACATAAACCTCTGTCTTTCCATACTCCCGTACCGGCGCTTTTTCCACCTTGCCGCCAAGCACAAGCATCATAACCTGCGCACCATAGCAAAGTCCCAGTATGGGAATTCCCAACTCAAACAACTCTTTCTGATATGTCGGTGCCCCTTCCTCATAACAACTGTTTGGTCCGCCTGTCAGAATAATCCCTTTCGGATTCATCGCCTTAATCTGTTCAATATCTGTCTTGTATGAATATATTTCACAATAGACATTGCACTCTCTGACGCGTCTTGCCAC
>JAIEDW010000398.1 GCA_029067805.1 Lachnospiraceae bacterium | reverse complement strand
GCCTTTTCCCAAAATATACCCTTTTTTCATCATATTCGAGATGTGTACTGCTGCCGCCGAAAGCGCAATTACCGCCTTTGCAGCCAATTCTTCCTGCGATATCATAGGATTTTCCACAATCCATTGAAAAATCTGTGCCTCTCTGTTTGTCATAAATGCTCCTCCCGAAATTGCACTTACTCAAATTACTACACTTTTGTTTATTTTGCTGAAAATTCTATCGTTTTTTTATCTATTCTTACTATAACATTTACAAAAACCGATGTCAATGAATTCTGTCCGAGTGGTGTACAAATAGTTTTGAATTTGATATACTAAATACAATATTGTTTTACTAAAAGAATCCGGAGGTATTCCCATGAGTAAGAAAAAAGTGGTTGTCGCTTTGGGTCATGACGCGCTCGGCTCTACGATCCTTGCACAGCTTGACGCAGTAAAGAAAACAGCAAAAGCGCTTGCTGATTTAGTGGAGGCTGATTATCAGCTCACCATTACACACAGTAACGGTCCTCAAGTCAGCATGATTCATAAGGCAATGACAGAGCTTCGCCGAATTTATATTGACTATACACCCGCGCCGATGTGCGTATGCTCTGCTATGAGTCAGGGCTATGTGGGATATGACATTCAAAATTCACTCAAGTCGGAGCTTTTAAAACGCGGCATTTCGAAACCTGTGAGCACGATTTTGACACAGGTAACGGTAGATCCGTATGATGAAGGATTCTATGAACCCAAAAAGGCGATCGGCAGATATATGTCCAAGGAAGACGCCGATATAGAAATCAATAAGGGAAATTATGTCATCAGACAGGAAGATGGCTATCGCAGGATTGTCGCTGCGCCAAAGCCAATCGACATTGTGGAAATTGAAGCAATCAAAACGCTTGCTGACGCAGATCAAGTCGTCATTGCATGCGGCGGCGGCGGCATCCCCGTCATTGAACAGCAGCATGTTTTAAAGGGCGCTTCTGCTGTCATCGAAAAGGACAGTATCGCAGGAAAGCTTGCCTCTGACTTAAAGGCGGACGTGCTGTTGATCCTTACAAGTGTGGATTATGTGTATCTGAATTTCGGAAGCGAAAATCAGACCCCCATAAAATCAATGACCGTTGAGGAAGCGAAACGCTTTATTGCAGAAGGACAGTTCGGTGAAACCGACATGCTTCCAAAGATTCTTGCGGCAATCGAATATCTTGATGCAGTGCCAGACGGTCAAGCCGTTATCACAGCGCTCGATAAAACCTCGGACGTCATAAATGACAAGGTGGGAACCGTGATCACAAAATAATTGCTACTTCTTTAATTATATATTATACGAAAAAAGCGTCATGCATTTTTCTGTCATGACGCTTTTCCCATTTGACTAATTACGATAAGCATGGCTCCGATCATTATTTCAAAATCCGATAGATTAAACACCACAGACTCAAATGCTTTCTGGAATGTTTTCAGTTCTTTCCTGTCAGTTGGCGGAAACTGAAAAGAAACATAATCAACCACATATTTTCTTATCAGACGGTCATAGGTGTTGCTGTATGCCCCGCCAAGCAACAGCGCCAGTCCGCTTTTTAAAAGCACGTTTCCCTTTGTTGTGAGTGTCGCCGCAAAAACGCCGGTCATAGAAACACTAAATACTAAGGAAAGCATCTTTACCACTTCTCTATTTTTACCGCCAAGATTGAACATCGCGCCTGTGTTATGATAATTTCTGATTCGAAGTCTGCCACCCAGCACAGGCTTATCCATTCCCTGTTCACAGCACGCCTCGATATAATCTTTTACCGCATTATCGAAAGCACAAAGTGACACGAGTGTCGTAATGTATTTCATAGACCACACCTCTTTTACGCTTTTCACCTTATCACAAGCATGTGGTCCTGTCAATGATCTACCTAACTGTCGTTCCCTGAATAACCGTGTCTGCCGCACCTGCTGTCGTATTATTGCCATTCTTATTGTTGTTTGCGCCGCTTTCCTTCGTAGCAGACGATTCACCCTTTGTTCCCGTATTATTATTGCGTGAAGTTAAATCAAGCTTATTATGCAGTCCCTTGTAGAAGCTTTCCATATTGTCGTTAATCTGAAACTGATTTGTCTGAAGCACGTCGATATATTCCTTTACTGCCTGACCAAGCGCGCTGTCTGCATTTGCTTCCGCAAACTGCTGATAATACTTCAACGCTTCTTTATTGACCTCATTATCTGTGTCACCCTTATAATAATGACCGATTCCTTCTGCGCTGTTATAACCGCCCGAGATAGCGTTTGTCGCTATCTCCTCATAAATTTTTTTTGCTGCGTCGGTTGTTACATGATTTGGATATTTCTCAATATGCTGCTCAAATAATGCCGCACGTTCCAGCATCTCCGAAAGCGTCATGTTGATGACTTTTCTGTTCTCCTGATCGGACATGACCATGGAAGGCGAATCCGCTTCAAGCTTCATCAGATCCATAAAGGCAATCATGTCTTCAGGCATATACTGTCTGCTGTCATTCAATTTCGTAAAGTCAATATTGCGGATATCATCACCGAAGCTTAAAAGTCCCGAAAAAAAACGCTCTACGTCGGCAACGCCCGCGCTGACAATGTTTGTGTTGATATAGTCCATAATGTCATTTGGCGCCGCATTCTCATCATTGAGCATCGCGTCAAAATCACTGAAATCTCCATTGTTGTCACCGCTATTTTCTCCGTTGTTGTTTCCATTCTCATCGTTGTTTGCTGTTGACTGCTGTGTGTTGTTTAAATCCTCTCCTGTGAGCGGATCCTGATTATCATTGACCTTGTTCTTGCTGCCGCAAGCAGAAAGCGAAAGCGTAAGCGCACATGCAATCGCTGCTGCCACTGTAAGCTTTCTTAATAAATTTTTCTTTCTCATAACCTTTTTCCTCCATTTTGCTATGATATTACGTACCACTATCAGCATTTGTTTTTTTGCGTAAAATATGCATGATAAAATTTGAAAAAAATCATTATTAAAAAGCCGCAACAATTTTTCCGTCTGTTTCTATTGAAATACTTGCAAAATTAGACTAAAATAGTAATAACAACCAAAAAATTTACACATACCACAAAAGGAGGTATTTCATGGAACATAGCAATCCTTTGCTCCGCGACAATGACGGCACAAACAAATTTATCACGATCGGCGAAATTATGCTTCGTCTGACACCGCCAAACTACGAAAAAATTCGTATGACCACCAGTTTTGAGGCAAGCTATGGAGGAAGCGAGGCAAATATTGCTCTGGCCCTTGCAAATCTTGGCATAGACAGCACATTTTTCAGCGTCGTTCCCAATAACAGTTTGGGAAAAAGCGCAGTTCGTATGCTGCGCAGTAATGATGTGCACTGTACCCCTGTTATTTTGAGTACGCCGGAGGAAACACCCACGCATCGTCTTGGCAGCTACTATCTCGAAACTGGCTATGGAATTCGTCCAAGTAAAGTAATTTATGACAGAAAAAACAGCGCGATCACGGAATATGATTTTAATAAAGTGGATTTACATGCCTTGCTGGAAGGTTTTACATGGCTGCATTTAAGCGGTATCACACCGGCGCTTGGACCAAACTGCGCAGATCTGATCATGAACTCTTTGAAAGTTGCAAAAGAGATGGGACTGACAGTCAGCTTTGACGGAAACTTCCGCAGTAAATTGTGGACATGGGAACAGGCAAGAGATTTCTGTACGCAGTGCCTTCCTTATGTGGATGTACTGTTTGGAATTGAGCCTTACCATTTATGGAAGGACGAGGAAAATCATTCCAAAGGCGATATCAAAGACGGCGTGCCATTACAGTTAAGCTATGAGCAGCAGGACGAAATCTTCCACGCATTTGTGGAACGTTATCCCAATATCAAGTGTATCGCGCGTCATGTGCGTTATGCGCATAGCGGTTCGGAAAACAGCTTAAAGGCATTTCTGTGGTATGAAGATCATACGTTCGAGAGCAAATTATTTACTTTCAATATTCTCGACCGTGTCGGCGGCGGCGACGCGTTTGCAAGCGGTTTGATTTATGCAATGATGCACAATTACAGACCGATGGATATGGTCAACTTCGCGGTCGCAAGCAGCGTAATCAAGCACACGATCCGCGGCGACGCAAATATCACGGACGATGTTGCAAGCATCCGCAATCTGATGAACATGAACTACGATATTAAACGGTAAAAATTTAATCGAGTGCACAGCGTATCCATACGTTGGCACTCGATTTTTTTATCCGAGATTTGCAAAAAATTCAAATACACCCGACACGTCAAGACTTCCATACCCCCACTCTCTGTTGGGATACTCCAGATAAGCTTCCCTGTTTGCTCCGCGTATCAGATAATTTTTGATATCCGTGGAATTGACAAATACATCATTTCGCCGGACAACTGCCCATTCAAGGAGCTGTGCGCACCCTCCCGCAGTTATCGCCGCGGAAATGCTGGTGCCGCTTGCGCTGCCAAACGGCGTCGATACATTGACTCCGGGGGCTGCGATATCGGGCACGATAGAACCATCCCTTGCATAGCCGCGTCCCGACGAGGGCGCGATACTGTCGTTTGCCGACTGATAGTTCGCCACCGTGATCGCACCTCTTGCATATGCCGGCTCCGTTATCGTAATCTGCGGATTCGATTCCAAAAAATAGGTTGCGGAGGATAAAAACTGTGTGATTGGAAGCCAGATGTCAAAGATACCCGCTGCAACATCGCCTGCCGCGCTCACACGAATATTCCAAACTCCCGGCGTAGGATCCGTAAACCGAAAGCGAATCAGCTGTGCCCCCGAGGTCTGCTCTACCCAGAAATATTCTATGATAATTCTGGTCTTTTCAAATACGAAGGTAAACTCCTGCGGCTGTGTGCTCCGCGGATTGATCGACTGAATCCCCTCGCCGCCCGGTGTGCGCACGGTTACATTGTAAGAATACGGCGCTTCTCCCCACAGATCCATGATAAAGCCCTGCTCGTTATCATCGACACGCAGTTGAACATCTTTATATGTTTCTCTCGTTGAAATCTCTCCATGAAAATGATGGGAAGCATTCCCCTCGTTTCCGCCGCCAATGACATAGACCTGACTTTTTTTACGGGATAACAGGTCAATATATGTTTCGAGCGAACCTGAGCCCGCATGGTCACCTGTGCTTGTACCGATTCCCAGACATACCACCATCGGTCTTTGCAGTATTTTCACAAATTTTTGTAGATACGCAAGCGCAAGGAGGATGTCTGTTTCCCCATAGCAGGGCACACCGGTCGGAATTTTATAGTATTCCCGTATGTAAGGCTTTACTTCTTTTAGTTTTACCATAACAATCTGTGAATCGGGCGCCGCTCCAAGAAAGCTCCCGTTCTCTATGGAACTTCCTGCCGCGATTGCCGCCATCTTGCTCCCGTGTCCGTTTGTGTCCGTACTCGGCACGACTTGCAGCGGATTGTCGCTTCGAAGCGCTTCGTTGATATCCTCCTGTGTATATTCGGAGCCGTACTCAAATCCATCCGGAAGATTGCCTGTCTGAATGGTCTGATCCCATATCGCAAGGATACGGCTATTCCCTGCTGCATCGCGAAATACCGTATCCTGATAACGGATTCCCGTATCAATAAAAGCAATTACAACGTTCTTTCCCGTCAATTCAAGCGGCGGCCTTTGCGCAGATAATATTCCGGCATCGGAAAGACTTAATGTATTCAGATTTGTACCTGACTGTATCTGCATCAGTCCGTAACATTTGGGCACAAACGAATACGACGAACTGGCATAGCGCAGTTCCGGTATCAGTCCCCTGTTAATATAATATACCTGTAAATCTTCATTGATGACATGACGACAAGTATCCGTCGGTGTGTCATATTCGTACTCCGCCGGCAATGTAAAATTTACCACCAAATCAGCATATTCATTCGATAAAATGCGATCTCTGCAAGTCACGGCATTACCTCTTTTTCAGGTCATTATTATACTGTATGCCGATTACCGCAAAGGGTGTGTCACAAAGCTTCCCTGTTGCACGCTACAATGTTTTTGATTCCCTCACAGATTCTTCTTGCTACCACCGGATTGTTCATTGTATACAAATGAATTCCCTCTACGCCGTTTGTGAGCAGCTCGATAATCTGACTGAGCGCATAGGACATTCCGGCATCAAAAAGCGCGTCCTTATTGTCCTCAAATTTGTGAATAATCTTTTCAAAACGCTCCGGAAAAGATGCGCCGCACATGGTCACCATTCGCTTAATCTGGGAAGCGTTGATCACAGGCATAATTCCTGGATCCACCGGAACTTCAATTCCCGCGATACGACAATCCTCATAAAAGCGGTAAAAACGCTCATTGTCAAAAAAAAGCTGGGAAATCAAAAGCTCTGCTCCCGCATCCACTTTCTTTTTCAGATTCCGCATCTCACTCACTCTGTCTGCGGAATCCGGATGACACTCCGGATAACAAGCTCCAGCAATACAAAAATCTTCTCTTTCTTTCAGATATGTGATCAAGTCAGAGGCATGTTTAAAATCATCTTTTTCCACAATATTCGGATTCCGGTCGCCTCTAAGCGCAAGAATATTTTCGATTCCCTCGCTTTTTAACACCTTGGAAAATGTATCGATTTCCGATTTGTCATACGCCAGACAGGTCAGATGAACAACCGGCTCCACATGATACTCATACTTGATTTTTTTTGCAAGCTCTATCGTTTTATTGCGGTTGGAACCGCCACCCGCGCCAAAAGTCACGCTGATAAAATCGGGCTTCAATTCACACAAAATTTCCAACGTCGCATCAATGCTTTTTAATTCTGTGTCTTTCTTCGGCGGAAAAATCTCAAACGACAAAACCGTTTTTCCTTTTCCATATAAATCTGCGATTCTCATTTATTTTCCTCCTTGTTGTCAATTGATATTATTTTAACATTTACCTCATATCTTTGTAAACTTACTGTTTTCCGATATTCTTATCAATGTATCCCCGGCGTTACTATTCACTACCCGACTTCATGTATTGATTTCGCACAAATCCTTGATGACCTCACCCGCGATGATTAGTCCTGCTACAGACGGCACAAATGCAATACTTCCGGGGATTGCTCTTTTCTGCGAATGTTCCTGATCTATATCTGTGTCTAAGAGGCTGTTCGCTTGCGGCTTTAACGGTTTTTCCTCGGAATACACAACCTTTAATTTCTCAACGCCCCGCTTTTTCAGTTCCCTGCGCATCACCTTTGCCAACGGACAGACATTTGTTTGATAAATATCCGAAACACGAAACATATCTGCATTCAGTTTATTTCCCGCTCCCATGCTGCTAATAACAGGGATGCCTTTCTCCCTTGCTTTCATCACAAGCGCAATTTTGGCGGTAACCGTATCTACCGCATCAACAATATAATCATACTCCGCAAACGGGAATTCATCTTCGTTTTCCGGCAGAAAAAAGCGCTTATAGATTCTGACATCCGTGTCAGGATTGATTTCAAGCATTCGCTCTTTCATCACTTCCACCTTATCTCTTCCGATTGTCTTTTGTGTCGCGATAATCTGACGGTTTAAATTTGTCAGCGATACTTTGTCATCATC
>JAIEDW010000397.1 GCA_029067805.1 Lachnospiraceae bacterium | reverse complement strand
CTGCGTGAGTTATACTGCGTGATCACTGCCACTTTCTGAATATGGGAGTTTGACATATTGCTCAACACAAAATCGATACTTCTGTAGCTGCCCGCTATCGGCATGGCTGAAATTGCTCTTTTATGGGAAAGTTCGCCCATTCTTCTGCTGTTTCCGCCGGCTAATACTATTCCTAATGCTCTCATACCAATAACCTATCCTTTCCATCTATTCCCCGACTTTTATCAATGTCTTACCGCTGTCCAGTATTCCGTTTGTGTAATCCGCAGCGGATGTTTCCCCAAACACAACCGTGTTCTTTCCTATTTTGACATCTGCGGGAATGATGCTCTTTTCACCGATCGTCACAAGTCCGCTGTTGTAAATATCGGGTCTTGTGTCATTTTCTTTTTCCGGTATTGTGCCAAGCTGTGTGTTATCACCAATCTTGGTATACTCATCAACGATTGCCTTCTCGATCACGCAACCTTCTCCGATTTCCGTCTGATTCATAATAATCGAATCGCGCACAACCGTACCCTTACCAATGATAACACTGCATCCGATCACGGAATTGTACACCTTTCCGTATATTTCGGAGCCCTCTCCGATAATGCAGCGTTCCGTCACGCTTTCCTCCGAAATATACTGCGGCGGAAGCGCCTCGCTCTTCGTGTAAATCTTCCAGTATTCCTCATAGAGGTTAAACTCGGGAACAATATCGATCAGCTCCATATTTGCTTCCCAATAAGAACTTAAAGTTCCAACATCTTTCCAGTACCCGTTAAACTCATAAGAGTACATCGGACAGCCCTTTTCATGGCAATACGGTATGACATGTTTGCCAAAATCAAGCGCCGGCTGGTCTGCCTTGGAGATTAGCGCCTCCTTAAGCGTCTTCCAATTAAAGATATAAATTCCCATAGAAGCTAAATTGCTTCTCGGATTCTCGGGCTTTTCTTCAAAATCCACAATCTTCTTATTTTCATCGGTGATTACGATACCAAAACGCTTTGCCTCGTCAAGCGGCACCGGCATTGAAGCGATCGTGACTTCCGAACCGTTCTCTTTATGAAAATCGAGCATGACCTCATAATCCATCTTATAGATATGGTCGCCCGAAAGGATCAGTACATAATCAGGGTTTAAGCTCTCCATATACTCAAGATTTTGAAAAATCGCATTCGCCGTACCGGTATACCATTCGCTCTCACCGCTCTTTTCATAGGGCGGAAGCACCGTCACACCACCGATATTTCTGTCCAGATCCCAAGGAATACCGATACCGATATGTGTGTTCAGCTTTAACGGTTGATATTGCGTAAGTACGCCGACTGTGTCAATTCCGGAATTGATACAGTTGCTCAGGGGAAAATCAATAATTCTGTACTTACCGCCAAACGCAACTGCCGGTTTTGCCATCTTTGATGTCAGAACTCCCAGTCTTGAGCCCTGTCCACCCGCTAACAGCATGGCAATCATTTCTTTTTTAATCATGTTGTCACCCCACTCTGGTTTCTTCCTGCATTAAAACTAATTTTGGTAATTTTTACATAAAAGTGTACTTTCGCATTCATTATAGCATACAATTTTCACAAAGGGAATACTTTGTGATTATTTTAACTTTATATTTTTCATATTTTTTTAAGAAATATGAAAACGGAGATGGAAAAGTCACCGTTTGAGGTGTATGATGTATATTAATAAGGTATATAAAAAAGGAAAGGAAGTAACAATTCCATGTATCAGATAAATTTTAACCAACCAATCCATGTACACTTTATCGGCATCGGCGGCATCAGCATGTCGGGACTTGCGGAAATCTTAATTGACGCGGGCTTTACGGTAAGCGGCTCCGACGCCAAAAAATCGCCCCTCACGCAACATCTTGCCACAAAGGGCGCAAAAATCAATTATCCGCAGATGGCAAGCAATATCACGGACGATATTGACCTCGTTGTCTATACCGCCGCCATCGCACAGGACAATCCGGAATATTCACGCGCAAACGAAAACGGTCTGCCCATGATGACACGCGCGGACTTGCTCGGACAGATCATGAAAAATTACAAAACGCCGATCGCCATCAGCGGCACACATGGAAAGACAACTACCACCTCCATGATTTCGGAGGTTCTGCTTGCTGCCGACACAGACCCCACATTATCTATCGGCGGTATTTTAAAATCCATCGGCGGAAATATCCGCGTCGGAAAATCAGACTACTTTGTCACGGAAGCATGTGAATATACCAACTCCTTTTTAAGCTTTTTCCCGCGAATCAGCATTATCTTAAATATTGAAGAAGACCATATGGATTTCTTTAAAGACATTGACGATATTCGAAACTCGTTCCGGAAATTTGCAGAAATTCTTCCAAGTGACGGATTTCTGATCATCAATAAGGGAATTGAACATTTAGATGACCTCACAAAAGGGCTTGACTGCAACATCATTACATTCGGCAGCGATAAAAACGCCGATTACAGCTACACAGACGCGACGTATGATGAATACGGACGCGGCTCTTATCTGCTTTTGAAAAGCGGCAAAGAATGCGGACGCGTAACCTTGGGCGTTGTAGGTGAACATAATATTTTAAACTCCCTCTCCGTGATCGCTCTGATGGATATCCTTGAGATTGATTTTGAATCGGTTACCCGTGCACTCTCCGCATTTCACGGGACGGACAGACGTTTCGAGCTTAAGGGAGAAGTCGGCGGCGTGACAATCCTTGACGATTATGCGCACCACCCCACAGAGATCACGGCAACCTTAAAGGCCGCTGCAAACTATCCGCACAAAACGCTCTGGTGCGTATTCCAGCCGCATACATATACAAGAACAAAAGCATTTTTAACTGATTTTGCAAAAGCGCTCTCCCTTGCCGACAAGGTAGTGCTCACCGACATTTACGCCGCGAGGGAAAAAAATACCATCGGCATTTCTTCAAAGGATTTGCTCTGCGAGCTGGAAAAAACAGGCACAGAAT
>JAIEDW010000396.1 GCA_029067805.1 Lachnospiraceae bacterium | reverse complement strand
ACGCAGTACAAAAAAGAAAACGAATACGCGCTTCCGACGGGAGTTCGGCGCGTCTATTCGGAGCCCGAAAAGAGCAGCTGACGGGAAGCAGGATTAAAAATTTCCGTATTCGGTTTGGGACGCTTCGAAACATTTGGAAGATCTACAAGCCCGATGTAATCCTTTCCTTTTTGGGAAAGAATAATTTCATGGCAATTGCAACGGCAGCATTTTTGCCGGCAAAGGTAGCGGTTTCCGTGCGCGGAGAGCCGACCATGGAGTATGAGGGAGGGCTGATGCGCTTTCTTGCAAAACATATGTTTGTGTTTGCTGACGGTGTAATCTTACAGACGCAGCGTGCAAAGGAATTTTTTCCGAAAGCAGTACAAAAAAAGAGCGTGATCTTAAAAAATCCGCTCAATCCCGCGTTTTTGGGAAGAAACATAAATATGCAGCGAGATAATGTGATCGTAGCGGCGGGGCGGCTTGACGAGAACAAAAACCATGCCATGCTGATCCATGCCTTTGCAAAAATCGCGGGTGAGTATCCCGAAATGCGGCTTGCGATATACGGCGATGGCCCACTGAGAGAAGAATTGCTTGCGCTTGTAAGAGAAAAGAATCTTGAGGAGCGCGTAACACTTCCCGGAAATATCGATAATGTGGCGGAAATGGTAGGGCGCGCAAAAATCTTTACACTGACTTCCAATACCGAAGGAATGCCCAATTCCATTATAGAGGCGATGGTGCTCGGAACACCCGTGATCGCAACGGACTGTCCATGCGGCGGACCGGCCACACTTATCAAAGACGGAGAAAACGGTATGCTTGTGCCTGTGGGCGATGCCTATGCGCTTGCTGACGCAATGAGAAAAATTCTCTCGGACGAAGCATTTGCGCAGAAATTAAGCGAAAACGCGGTAAAACTTGCAGATGAGCTTGCTCCCGAAAAGGTTGACAGGGAGTGGGAAAACTATCTGTTTGAAATCCTGTAAAATGAGATATGATCACCGTTGAAAAACTGCGGGTGATGTATTATACTATACAATAAATTTATAAGAATCACAGCAAGGATGGAGATACAATGGAAGAGAACACTAAGAATGTCGGCGAAGACAGCGGATTTATGCTGAAAGTGGCGACTTTTATTGTTGACAGAAGAAATCTGTTTTTTTTGCTTTTCGGCATTGCGATCATTTTTTCGCTGGTATCGATGAACTGGGTCAAGGTGGAAAACGCGCTGTCCGCATATCTGCCCGATACCACAGAAACGAGTCAGGGACTGGATCTCATGGAGGAACAGTTTATTACATACGGAACGGCAAAGGTCATGGTGACCAATATTCCATATGACGAAGCGTATGCGCTTTATGAGCAGATAGAAGCGCTTGATTCGGTCATTATGCTTGACTTTGAGAATACGGAGGAATATTATAACAATTTCTCCGCACTCTACAATATTACGTTTGGCTATACTGAGGAGGACGACAGGGCGCTTGAGGCATTGGCTGAGGTGGAGGCAATGCTCGAAGGCTATGATATCTATGTGTCTACCTCGATGGGTGATGCGTCGGCGGAGCAGCTGGCGTCGGAGATGGCGACTATCAGTGTCCTCGTTGCAATCGTGGTGGTAAGCGTACTGCTGTTCACCTCGCAGACATGGGCGGAGGTACCGGTGCTTCTGATTACGTTCTGCTCGGCGGCGCTGATTACAAAGGGCACAAACTTTGTTACCGGAACGATTTCTTTCGTGTCCAATTCCGTTACGATCGTTTTGCAGCTTGCGCTGTCGGTCGATTATGCGGTCATCTTTTGTAATCGATATAAGGAGGAGCATCAGACACTCGGCATCCGAGAGGCGGATATTGTTGCGCTCAGCAAATCAATCCCCGAAATCTTTTCCAGCTCGCTGACGACGATGGGCGGACTGATGGCGATGATGTTCATGCAGTTTGGGATTGGCGTGGATATGGCAATCTGCCTGATTAGGGCGATCCTCTTAAGTCTTCTTGCCGTGTTCCTTTTGATGCCCGGTTTGATTATGCTTTTCGGTAAGGCGATGGATAAGACAAAGCACAAAAGCTTTATTCCGGACATTCCGTTTGTCGGAAAATTCGATTACAAGACAAGATACATTGTGCCCGTTCTCTTTTTGGGAGTGCTTGTGGGGGCCTATTTCATACAGTCGCGCTGCCCGTATGTATATGGATATACCATGCTCGAAACGCCTGTGCAGAGTAACGCGATGGTTGTTGACGAGCTGATTGACGAGAGCTTTGGCACGGATAATTATGTAGCGCTTGTCGTTCCGGCGGGGAACTATGAAAAGGAAAAAAAGCTACTGCGAGAGCTGGATTCGCGAGCGGAGGTCGACCATTCGCAGGGACTTGCGAACACGGAGGCAATGGACGGATATATGCTTACCGACAAGCTGACTGCGAGGGAATTCTCGGAATTAATGGATCTTGACTATGAGATTGCGGAGCTTTTATACATGGCGTATGCCGTAAATGATGAAAATTACGCCAAGATTATCAATGGCTTTTCCAATTACGGTGTGCCTTTGATTGATATCTTTATGTTTCTATACGAGGAAGTGGACGAGGGATATGTGACGCTCGACGATGACCTGATGGAAGAGTTGGAGGAGGCACATACAAAGATGCAGATTGCCTTGGACCAGCTTCAAGGTGAGGAGTACAGCCGTATGCTGGTTTATCTCACGCTTCCGGAGGAGGGAGAAGAAACTTTTGCCTTTTTGGACGAGATGCACACGATCGCAAATAAGTATTATGAGGACGCTCAGATATTGATACCTGGCGAGGCGACCAGTCAGTACGACCTTTATAAAACCTTTAAGCGCGACAATACCGTCGTCAATGTCATGTCGATTTTGGCGGTAATGGTGGTGCTTTTGTTCACGTTCATGTCGGCGGGTATGCCAGTGCTTTTGATCGCAGTCATCCAGGGCGCGATTTGGGTCAATTTCTCATTTCCCGCGGCACAGCAAAAGAATGTGTTTTTCCTAAGTTCGATGATTGTATCCTCGATTCAGATGGGTGCAAACATCGACTATGCGATCGTAATTTCAGGGCGTTTCATGGAGCTTAAAGATAAAATGCCGAAAAAAGAGGCGATTATCGAAACGATGAACTTTGCATTTCCGACGATTGTCACATCGGGTACGATGCTTGCGCTTGCGGGAATCTTTATCGGGCAGATGTCATCGGACGGCGCCGTATGTGGTATCGGACAGTGTCTGGGACGCGGCACGATCATTTCGATCATTATTGTTATGTTTATCCTTCCGCAGATCTTACTCGTGGGAGAGAAGATTATCGACAGAACCTCCTTTGCAGTATCCATGCCGCTGAAGCTGGAGAAAGTGTCAGGGCTTATGCGTGTCGACGGTGTGGTGAGAGGTCACATCAACGGTACCGTTACGGCGGAGATGCACGGATTTGTGCGTGGCGACGCGAGTCTGTTTGTCAATATGGGTAAGCTGGAACAGCGTGACGACGACGGCGTGGCGTTTGACAAAATGATAGAAACCGATATCAATATTGTAGAGGAAACGGATAAGGAGGGGGAATCACTTTGAGCAAAATAACGTATATAATAAAAAGAAGTTTTGCGATTTTGCTGTCAGTTGTGCTTATACTTGGTGTCCTTCCCTCCGATTTGGTGTCTGCAACAGAGCAGACAACGATATCAGCGCCAGACAGCGGCGTACAGGAACCGGAGGAAATCATATATGAGCGTATTGATATTTACACGGCGGAGGATTTGATGGTGTTTTCCGATCAGTGCTATGTCGATGCGTGGTCAAAAAACAAATCTGTGACGCTCAAAGCGGATATTGATTTGAGTGAAGTCAGCGACTTTCATGCGATTCCGGTATTTGATGGTATATTTGACGGAGAAGGGCATACCATATCAGGCTTTTATCATACGGGAGCGGGATATGTGACGGGTTTTTTCCGCTATATCCAGAGTGATGCGCTCGTTAAAAATTTAACATTAAAAGGACAGATTGAGGGCGACAATGAGGAGGAATGCATCGGCGGTCTGTGTGGCGTCAATTACGGAACGATACGCGACTGTGCGTTTCATGGAACGGTCAAGGGGCGTGACACCATCGGCGGCATTGTGGGTATCAATGAGAGCAGCGGAACGATATCGAACTGCACGGCAAGAGGGCGCGTTTCGGGTAATTATTCGACCGGCGGCATTGTGGGCATCAATCATGGTGTCGTCAATAACTGTACGAATTGTGCGGGCATCAATGACAATACGGAATGGGTGGAAGAAGATGATGAGCTTGGCACAGGCATTTTCTTCAGCATCAGCGTAACTGACGAGGAAACACAGGTATACAGTGGTGTTGATGCCGGCGGTATTGCAGGCTATTCCGACGGCATGCTTTCAAGATGCTCCAATGCGGGGATTGTCGGCTATGAGCACACAGGCTACAATATTGGTGGCATTGTGGGCAGACAGTCGGGCGTTGTATCCCTTTGCACAAACAATGGAGAGGTTTACGGACGAAAAGACGTAGGCGGCATTGTGGGGCAGATGGAACCGTTCATCGAGATTAATGAGGCGGAATCCTTAAGAAATGCGATTAATAAGCTGCATGACGTTATAGACAAGACCCTTGATGATATCAAACTGACAAAAAATGTGCTCAAGGAAGATGTGGATTCGCTGCAAAGCTATGCCGAAAGCGCGATTGATACAGGCGATGCGCTTGTGACACAGTTGAGTGATTTCGTGGACGACAACATGGATCAGGTCAATGCAGTTTCCGATCGTATGGAGCATGTGCTGGATATGTTTCCGAATATAACGGACAGTGTCAATGCGGCGCTTGACGAATTTTCGGTCTTCAACGGAATCATAGATGATCTTGTGAATGATATCGATATTTTGTCGGGTTCGTTCAGCACAACCCAGTATCGGCGTATTTCGCTTGTCACGACAGTCGGCGGCAGCCTTTCGTGTGATCGGACAGAGCCTGCGGAGGGGGATACGGTTACGGTCATGGTAAGCCCCGACGAAAATTATATCATGAAAAATAAGTCTTTCCGAGTTCAGGATAAGAACGGCAAAAAGATTTCCGCTCAGGATCTGGGAAACGGCAGTTATACCTTTGTGATGCCGAAAAACAATGTTCTGGTGACGGCGGAATTTGAACATACGGGAACATTTAAGTCTACGGGCATTATCGGCGCAGACACGATAAAAGGCGCAGCGAACGATGATACAATAAAAGAAGAGGAAGTTCCGAAAGACATGGAGGCGCCCGATTTCGAGAAACCGGAGCAAGAGCTCGAAAAAGAAGAAGAAAAAAAGGAAACGATTGAGAAAGAAAATGCCGCGACAGAAACTTTACAGGAAGATATCGCGGCAGAAAATGCGGAAACTGTTGACGCTGGCGGAAACGATTCTGCCAATTCACAACAGAGTGATTCGCAGGATACGGTACAGACACAAAATCCAGGCGCGGAAACAACGACACAGGAAGCGGAGAGCACGCAGGTAAGCAGTTCTTCGCAGCCATCTGATGCGACCGTGTCGACAGCGCTGGTGATCTTAACATCAAACCTTGGCGGAAGGGCGTCGTACACCTGTAATCCGCAAGGCGTTGTGACGCTTACCATAACGCCGTATGAGGGATATGCTTTGAACGGTAATCCGACCGTTAAGGACAGCAAAAACAAAAAAATTCCCGTTTCCAAGAATAAAGCAGACAGTCTTGTGTATACCTTTAATATATCCAAATCTGTCCAGCCGTGTACCGTAAAAATTACTTTTAGAAGACAAAATAAAGGGGAAGCGGCACAAACCTCGCTTGGAAATCTGCAAACATCGTTAGATGACCTTTCGGATTCGATGGAGCAAATCAATGAATCGATTAAGATTATCAAATCAATCGTGCAAAACGAAGACGGTACGATGAAGCCTTTAAGTTCGCTTACCTCGGCCGAAAGAGAAGCGGTCAATGCGGAAATCCTAAAGCTTGCCGATGCATTGTCGGCATCTTCCGCTTCGGCATCTTCCGTGATGAGCGCGCTTTCCTCGCTCTCGAACGTACTCTCTACATATGATCTTTCCGGAACACTGAGCAAGGTGAAAAAGGATATTGACAATGCGACAGACGCACTGCAAAGAGTCATAAACAGCTTTAAAGCCGCGTCAAATTCCGTGCGTGACATTGTAAATTATTTAAACGCACAGCCGGATATAGAGTTTGTAAAGCTTGGTGATGATTTTGATTCCACAAAGGAGGATCTGCACGACCAGCTGAAAGGAATCTCAAACAGTCTGTCAAGTCTAAGTGACAATGCGTCAGTATATTCGGATATTGTCAACGAAGATCTGAGAGCCGTAAACGACCAGCTAAATGTTGTGTTTAATCTTCTCGCGGATACGATGAGCGACTTAAACGAGCTTGACCTTGAGAAATATTATGAAGATGACATTGATGACGAAACGCTTGCGGAGCTTACGACGGGAAGAACCGACATCTGCACCAACAAAGGCATTGTAAACGGTGATATCAATGTGGGCGGCATTGCGGGTTCCATGTCGATTGACAGCGAAGATTTAGAGGGGAACGCAGCGGGAAGTGTCGAGTTTGAACTTGGCAGTAAATTTATCACGCGGTGCGCAATCACGGAAAGCGTAAACGAAGGATATGTCACAGCAAAGAAGAACGGCGCCGGCGGCATCGTGGGATATATGAATCACGGCATTGTCGCGGACTCTGAGGGCTATGGAAGCATCGAGAGCACAGAAGGCGACTATGTAGGTGGTATCTGCGGTGAATCGCATACGATCATCAAGCGCTGTTACGCGCTCTGTTCGGTGACGGGCAGAAAAAATATTGGCGGTATCGCGGGATACGCGCAGACCTTAAAAAACTGCTATGCAATGCCCGATATTGCGGCGGAAAGCGGCAGAATGGGAGCCATTGCGGGGCAGATTAAAGGATATGAAGAGATTGAGGACGCGGACGACGCGGTGAATGTATCCGATAATTACTATGTCGGTGATGACGTTTACGGAATCGACAACATAAGCTACACGGGAATTGCGGAGCCGATAACCTATCGGGAATTGCTCACCGTAGAAAAACTGCCGACACAGTTTCGGCACTTGAAAGTTATCTATAAAATAGAAGATACTTATCTTGGTGTGGAGGAAGTGCCCTACGGCACGTCGCTTGCCGCACTCCATTATCCCGAAATCCCGCAAAAGGACGGCTATTACGGCGTGTGGGAGGACGTGACCGGAAAGACTATGAGCGGAACGCTTCTGGTAGAGGCGCAGTATAAGGAGAACGTGACTGTGGTACAAAGCGATGGCGGTGAGGAGGCAGAAGCGGGTAATCATAAAAAGCCCTATGCGCTGGTAAATGATGCGTTTACGGAAAATACGGTGCTAAATGCTGTGATCAGCGATATCGCGCCACCAGATAACGCGGCACGCCGTAATTATGTGGTGTATGAGGTATCACTTGAAAACGGCGGAATCGGCGAAAAGGACAGCTTTGCGATAAGACTTTTAAATCCCTATAAGGATGCCGCAGTCTGGGGATACAGAAACGGCGCATGGATGAAGCTTGAGAGCAAAGTGAGAGGACAGTATCTTCAGGTAGACATGATCGGAACAAACGAAGTGTTCTGTCTTGTGGACGAGAGCACAAATCTTGTGCTGATTTTGTGCTGTGCGGTAGCGGGTGCAGCGGTGCTTGCGCTGGTTGTGCTTCTCTTAAAAGGCAGTGCAAAGCGCAGAAAAAATAAAAAGGGGAAAAATATACAAAATTCTTAAAATTTTCTTAATTTTCAAAATTATTGAAATTTTTTATGTAAATTACTGGAAAAAAAGAAAAAAATGGTTTACTATAAAAAAGTAGGAGGAAATTGCTATTATTTTAGGGAGGAACAAAATGCGGTATAAGGGGTTTAAGCAAATGAAATGCGCAGCTGCCGTGATTTTATCGGCGGCGATCGTACTGACAGATGTGTCGGGTGTGTCTGCGGCGGAGTACGGACAGACTTTGGAAACGGAAGTACAGGAGGAGACGACGCAAAGTCTCGCGCAGGAGGATACTGCGGAAGAGGATGCCGCGGTGGAAAGCGAGACGTTGCAGGAAACTGTGGAAATCAGTGATGAGATAACAGAGACACAGCCAGAGATCACACACACAGAAGGAAATACGGAGATTGATACAGACGCCGGATCCACAGCGTCTGATTTTAGTGGCGAAACAGAGCCTGCGGAAACAAGAGAGGAAACACCATCTACAGAAATAACAGAAACTACAGAAGGAACAGACCTGGAAGCGGAGGGAATGGAGATTAAGGCAGCGGTGGAGGACTTCCGCCTTAATCAGACCAGTGTGACGCTGATTATAAATGAAACGTTTGATTTAAAAAAGAAGATTTTATTTACGCCCGAAAATGCAGAAAACAAGACGCTTGTATGTCTCTCAGACAATACATCAGTGGCGACAGTAAGTGAGGATGGCATGATCAGCGCTGTGGGCGCCGGCGATGCAACGATCACCATTCGGCTTGCTGATGGCGCGCTTGATAAAACGTTGACTTTTGCAGTCAAAGTATCGGATGAAGCAAATATCATAAGGTTTAAGCTGTATGATGATACAAGTGATGCAGAGATCACAAAAACGACGATATCTGTGGGTGAGCCTGTCGTGATACAGGCAGTCTTTGGAACGCAGCCTCCTATGGATGCGACACTGCAATGGTCAAGCAGCAAGCCGGCATATGTTAAGACAACCCAGCGTACAAACTTAATCAACACAAGCGCCGTGGAGCTTGAGGGACTAAAGCCTACGCCCACAAATGATCCGGCAGTGATTACATGCGTACTGACATACCCTGATAAGACGCAAGTTACGGCTATGCTCGATGTTACTGTAAAACCGCTTGCGGAGAGTGTGACGATATCGCTTGGCAAAGAAGATGCCACGGGCAAGGAGGTTATCTATGACCTGGAAGAAAAGCAGTTTATCGCCATCGGGACGATGAAGCTTTCTGAGCCGGTGTCGGAGCTTTCAGCATCAATTTCTCCGATAGCAGCAGACCAGAGAATAAGGTGGAGTTCATCCGATAGCGCCGTCATAAAATTTGATGATGAGGAAAGCGGTAAGGCAGTCGGAAATAAGAATGGTGAAGCGACTGTGACAGCAGCGCCGTATGTATTACACGGAAAGGGCGCCGATGGAAAAGAGGTAAAAGGAACGGTGCGTGTAAAGACAAGACGTATCATAAAGTCGTTGTCATTTACACCGAAAACAAGCGACAAGAAGGATGCAACTCATGACAGCTACGGCAGGATAGAAATCACGGAAGGCATGAAAATTACGCTTGAACCGACGTATATGCCCGCCGACGCAACAGTAAAGAGGGTAAAATGGTCAATTAATAGTAATACCCCGAATGCGCTTGATATAAGTGTCAATGAGACAACAAATATTGCGACCGTGACGGCAAAAAAAGTTGCGAAAAACACAGTCGTAAAGCTTACTGCGGATGCTACCGATATGGGGGAGGCTTCCTGTGAGCTTGAGTTTATCGTAAAACCGAAAGTAGAGAAGATTTATATATACAGGAAAGATGATCAGAATACATGTCTGAGTGGCGGCACTCTGGGCGTTGATCAGAGTGGAACAGTTGACTTGATAGCAGTCAATAAGCCCGATGATGCCATGCAGAAGGTGACATGGAAAATAAGCAACACAAAGATAGCGGATCTTACGCCGAAAGACGATGGAAGCTGTACGATCACAGTAAAGGACAAGGGAACGGCGCAGATTACGGCAACAGCGGCGGATAGTTCAAAAGTTACGGCAGTTACCACTCTTAATGTTTCTTCATTAGCACGGAGTGTTACGATAGAGGGCAGCGATAAGGTTATGGTAGGCGGAAAGATTAAGCTTACGGCGTCTGTTTCCCCGAAATCGGCGAGCAGCAAGAACATTAAGTGGGAGTCCCTCATGCCGGAATTCGCAACGGTAGATGAAAAAACAGGTGTTGTAACAGGTCTTGCCACGAGCTCGCGTGATTCTGTAACGACTGCAACAATTAAGGCAACTGTGCAGGATGGAAGCGGTAAATCTATTACGCATAATGTACTTGTGTATGCTGCTCCCGAAAAATTTGACATTATGATACCGGATGGTGACAAGGACGAGAAAAATGATATCATACTTACAGGAAAAACGATAGGCATCGATCCCGATACGGACAAAACGACATATAAGGTTGCGGCAAGAATACTTCCCCAAAAAGCATGTCAGGAGGTAGAGTGGAAATCAAGCAATGAAAAGATTGCAACGGTGGATAAGAATGGCGTGATTACTGCACATGATGCATTCGGTAAAGCGACAATTACGGCAAGCGCGATTGATGGAAGTAACAGGAAAGCAAGTATTACCGTAAATGTCGCGACACTTGTAACAAGCGTAGAGATAACAGGCGGCCACTATGTAGGATATAGTAATGATGAGGATATTGAATTACAATTAAAGGCAGTGGTCGGGAAGAAAGATGCTGCAAACAAGTCCGTTGTGTGGAAGAGTGAGTATCCCAGCGTTGCGGAGGTTGATGAAACAGGACTTGTTACAGCAAACGCAAAGACAGGTTCGACAGAGATTACGGCGGAGGCTGTTGACGGAAGCGGGATAATTGCGAAACACATGGTATATGTGGTAAGCAGTAAGAATAAAGTCACAATAAACAGGGATGACAGCAGCGCTGACAAGTGGATTATTGATTCAAAAGGAGGAAGGTCGATAGAGGGTATTGACCTTGCCGGCAAGGAAACAGTGGAAATACGCCTTAGAGCCGATTTAAGCGGTGGCTCGCCCGAAAGGGATGGTGTGCCGATGGAGTTAAAATGGAGCACGTCAGATAAAAATGTTGCGACTGTCGAAGCAGATGAAACAGATTCTCATAAGTGTACCGTAACTTTACATAATAAGGGAGTAAGCGGGAAAAAGACAGTTAAAATAACGGCAACAACCACTGAAGGCTACGCGACAAGCGGAAGTGTGACGATAAAAGACATCGAAAATACAAATCCGTATGTAACAATTACGGGACCGGGGCATCGACTTGCAAACGGGAAAAAGATGCAGCTCTCGTCGGGCAGTATAGCAGTGAAATGGTACTCTGAAAATGAAGCTTTAGCAAAAGTAGACATAAAAAAAGGTGTAGTCACAGCTGGTAAAGATGCGACGGGTACAGTAAGGATTACTGCAGTGTCGGAAGTCGGAACGGGCTGGAATACATATGACATTAATATAGTCCCACTCACATCAAAAGTTGACATAACATTAAATGGGGATACCAATATTGTGACAAATCAGAAAGTCGGCGTTGATATTATTAAGGGATACGGCAATCAGGAGGAACTCAAGCTTGGCGCACGCTTAGACAATGTGCCATCGGAGGAGGTCACATGGAAAAGTTCGAATAAATCAATCGCTGTGATAGATGAGGATGGGAATCTCGATATCAAAAAAACCGGAAATGTTACGCTTACGGCAACGGCAACAGACGGCAGCAAAAAGTCGGGAAAAGTGACACTCGTTGTCACAAAGCAAATAACCAGCATGGAGCCTGCCGGAGGGAAGAGAAATATAGTTGTAGGCCTAAAGAAGTCCGTGCAGTTAAATGTAACGTATAAACCGCTCGGAACGACGATCAAAAAGGCAACATGGAGCGTAACACAGGAAAGCAGTCCTGGTGTGGTAAGTGTAAATAAAAATAACGGAAAGGTCACAGGCAAGGCTCTGGGATGGGCGGAGATTACGGCAATAGCGACAGACGGAAGCGGCAAAAGCTGCAAGTTTAATGTATCTGTTGAACCCGCGGTAAGCAAAGTAGAGATTATTAGCGCCCGTTTAGGAGAATACAGTAATGTAGTGGGCGTAGACTTAAGTTCCGGTGAATATACGGACACTTTAAGCGTTAACCTTTATGAATATGACAAAGTAGAAAAGGAATATAATCCGATTGCGGATCAGGATGTGACATGGAGTTCAAGCAATAAGGCGATTGCGGAAATTGATAAGGACGGAAAGGTGACAGTGCATAAGGCAGGAACGGTCACAATCAAGGCAACGGCGACAGACGGCAGCAGAAAGTCGGCCACGATAAAACTGTACGCAGGTCAGCTTGTGAAAACCATTAATGTGGATCCGAGTGTGCCAGCAACAATAAACCTGTCTTTAGGTGATAAAAATTATAGGACGTATAACCTTGCAGGTAAAATTAGTGTTTCTCCGTTGACGGCAAGCAACAAAACGCTTGTTTTCACAAGCACAAACAAAAAGTGCGTGACGGTAAATTCAAAAGGTAAGATTACAGCGAAGAAAGTAAACGATGAAACTGTATATATTATTATTACAACGAAAGATGGTTCGGGGGTCAGCGTAGAAATACCCGTTGAAGTAAACTGATATGGTTTCATGTTCGGGCAGGAGAAGGAAAAATCTCCTGCCCGTTTATTTGCTTTTAATATGGAAATACTATGAAATGTAAAAAAAATATGCTATAATGTCGACAGACATTATACTCGCCCGAATGGGCATAAAAACAGCAATGACGATTAGGGAGGCAGACCGCAACAATGTGTGGAATAGCAGGCTTTTGTAACAACACCGAAAATTGGAAAGAAAATATCGAAAAAATGAACCGGCGCATGTACCACCGTGGTCCCGATGCGGGCGGAATCTGGGCAAGCGAAGACAAAAGCGTGGTATTCGGGCACAGACGGCTTTCCATCATTGATTTATCCGAAAACGGTGCACAGCCCATGCATTCCGCATCGGGAAGATATGTGTGTGTATATAACGGCGAAATCTATAACTATCGAACAATACGGGACAAGCTTTTAAAAGAAAAAAAAGTCACCTCATTTCGCGGCGGTTCCGATACGGAGGTACTGCTCGAGGCATTTGAGGCGTATGGAGTTAAAGAAACGCTCGCGCTCTGCAAGGGCATGTTTGCAATTGCGCTCCTTGACCGACAGACCAAAAAACTGACGCTCATGCGTGATCGAATTGGAGAAAAGCCGCTCTATTACGGCTTTGTGGGCGGCAGCTTCGTATTTGCGTCGGACATCGGCAGTATCCGTGCATTTGATGGTTTTCAAAATGAGATTGACACAGGTGTCCTTCAAATTTATTTTATCCATGGCTATATTCCCGCGCCATACTCGATTTACAAAGACATCTATAAGCTTGATGCGGGCTGTATTTTGGAGATTGATGCTCCTTATGATACTCCAAAGGTCAGCTCTTACTGGACCGTGCGGGAAGCCGCAAAATACGGGGAGGCGCATCCTTTCCAGGGCACAAGGCAGGAGGCGTCAGAGGAACTGGAGCGGCTCCTAAAGGAGGCAATCAGAGAACAGATGGTGGCAGACGTTCCCGTCGGGGCATTTTTGTCCGCGGGAATCGATAGCAGTACGATTGTAGCATTGATGCAGGCGCAGTCTGACCGCAAAGTCAGAACCTTCACGATCGGTATGGATGATCCGAAATATAATGAGGCAGTTTACGCAAAAGAAATCGCACATCATCTGGGAACCGATCACACGGAGCTGTATATTACGCCCGAGGACGCAAGGGCGGTAATCCCAAAGCTTGGAGAAATCTTTGGAGAACCGTTTGCTGATTCCTCTCAGATACCAACCTATCTTGTGAGTAAAATGACAAGAGAGCATGTTACTGTGTCCTTAAGTGGAGATGCGGGAGACGAGCTGTTTTGCGGCTATATGACTTACTCCTCGATAGACAGAATATGGGGAAAGATGAAATCTTATCCGTATCCTATCAGAAAACTGGCAAGCAGTCTTCTTGTCAATTGTCCGTTGCTGAAAAACAAGCAGATTCTGCAGACAAAGGCATATCTGCTCGGTGCGAAAAATCCCGAACACTTATACGAACTTTCCAATGCGCAGGAGGCGGGAAATCTTCGGATTGCATTGGATAAAAACGTGCATCCCTACAAGCATAACACACAGCCCTATGGTGACTTAAACGATGCCCAGAGCCGCATCATGCTGATGGATATGGAGGTATATCACCCCGATGATATCCTTGTAAAAGTTGACCGGAGCGCGATGGCGGTATCGTTGGAAACGCGCGTGCCGATGCTTGACAGGGATGTGGTCGAGTTTGCGTGGACGCTGCCGCTTGCATATAAAAAGCAGGACGGCATCGGAAAGCTGGTGTTAAGAGATGTGCTGTACCGCTATGTGCCAAAAGAGATGATGGACAGACCCAAAAAAGGTTTTTCCATTCCAATTACAAAATGGTTAAAGGAGCCGGAACTAAAAGCATGGGCAGAGGCATTGCTTGATAAGGAACTTATCCGAAAACAGGGCATTTTGGACGCGGATGTGGTTTGGAATATGTGGAACGATTACATTGAGCGTGATAACTGGCGCATACAAATCTGGTATATTCTGATGTTCCAGAGTTGGATGATGCTGCCGAAGTAAAGGGATACTGCCAAAACGATCTGCACGGAAAGATAGGAGAGTTCGATGAAAGATACAATAAAAGAAAGGTGGCACTGGCTGCTGGTATTTTCCTTTCTGGCAGTTGAAACAGTTGTGCTGCTGCTTTTGGGTGATAATATTTATGCGAGTGCGCATGATAATTTGGAACTCCATGTGCTGGACTATCATCTGCTCAAAGAAAATGGACTGTTTTTTGCACATGATGCACAGCTTCCCATATTAAACGGTGTTTCAAGAGACTTTTTTTTCTCCGAGTTTCATATATACAGCCTTTTATTCATGTTATTTCCAAGCTGCTATGCCTATATTTTGAGCGTGATTCTAAAGACGGCAGCGGCAGTCTTTTTCGTGTGGTTTTTGGCGCGTGATGTCTTGAAGGACCGTTACCGAAAATATGAATCGCTTGTAGCGCTTGTGGGATTGGCATACGGTCTGCTGCCATTGTATCCGATGTTTGCCATTTGTTTTGTTTCCGTTCCGTATCTAATTTGGATACTGCGAAGAGTATGTGGTCAAAAAAGAGGCGGCTTTCTGTTGTTGTTAACATATCCTTTTTTTTCGTACTTTACGTTTTTTGGAATGCTTATACTAGGGTATATGGTTTTATATACCATCTATTTAGCATTGACAAAGTCTAAAAATACATTGAAAATGGTGGTAAGCATCATCGTTCTTGCGGCGGGATATATGGCGTTTGAATACAGACTTTTTAGCGTTATGCTTTTTTCCGATACAGCGACCATTCGGGATACCATGATTTTTGACTCTTATAATGCGTTTGAATTTTTTAGGGCGGTTGTAGAGGTATTCTGTAAAAGCATATTTCACGCGGAGTCCGTGCATGGCTATTTAGTGTTGCCGGTTGTGCTGATTTACCTTGTGGCAGCGCTTGTGGATTGTATTAAGAACAAAAGGAGTGTTGAATTTTTAAAAAATCCCGTATTTTTGATCGTGTTGGCGATTATGTTTAACTGCCTTGTGTACGGCTTGTATTATCTGGAGCCTGTAAGAAATTTGATTGGTTTTTTAGTACCGCCCGCGAAAGGACTTCAATTTAGCCGCACGGTATTTTTTAACCCGTTTTTGTGGTATCTGGCATTTTTCGTGGTGCTGAAGCAACTGTACGACAAAGGGTGGGTCCGCATTTCCAACGTGTTGGCAGTTGCAGCAATTGCTGTGGTGCTCTTGTCAAACACGAAATACAATGATTTGTTTCAGACGGCTTTTAACATGACATACAAATTTGTGAAACAAAATGAATCCAACAATTTGTCATATCGGGAATATTATTCAACAGAACTGTTTGATGAAATAAAAGCAGATATTGACTATGGCGGCGAGAAATCCGTAGCATACGGGCTTGATCCGGGAGTGCTTGCGTATAATGGGATATACACAATTGATGGTGTGCTGAGTTATTATCCGTTAAGCTATAAGGAAACATTTCGGAGGCTGATAGCGCCTGCGATCGACAGACCTGGAAATGAGGCGGCAAAATCTTATTTTGATGACTGGGGAGCAAGAGCATATCTGGTATCGGGCTCTGGAGAAAGTGTTTCACAGCCGCTTAGAAACTACGAGATTTCGGACAAAAATCTTTATATGGATGTTGGGGCATTTCGAGAGTTGGGAGGAACTTATATTTTTTCTCGGATTGCGCTGGATAATGCAGAGGAATTGGGGATTCGCCTTGTTGAAACATACGTCCGAGAAGACCTTCCCTATACCATTTATTTATATAGTGCATAAGATGAATAAAAGTCAAAAAATTTAAGCTGCACAGAGTGTGTGCGTACATGGAGGTACAGATGAACAAACAAAAGAACAGTGAAGAAACATCACAGATTAAAAATTATATTAAGATCGCGCGGCCCGACCACTGGATAAAAAATGTGTTTATTATGCCGGGACTTGTGCTTGCGCTGATTTTAATTGAGACGCCGCAGGATTGGGGAAACTTTGCGATTAAGCTGATAGCAGGATTTTTTGCAACCTGTTTTATCGCATCGGCAAACTATGTTATTAATGAGTGGCTTGACGCGGAGTTTGACAAGTATCATCCGACAAAAAAATACAGACCCGTAGTAAGCCAGAATATGAAATTTTCTCTTGTGATGGTAGAATATGCAGTCTGTATTGTAATCGGCGCGGTGCTTTCGTTTGCGGTGAACATTCCGTTTGTGATGACGGAGCTGTGGCTTTTGATCATGGGAGTATTATATAATGTAAAACCGATTAGAACGAAGGATGTGGCATACCTTGACGTGCTCTCCGAGTCTATCAATAACATGATCCGTCTGTTGCTCGGCTGGTTTATCGTGTGTGAGGACGTATATCCACCCTCCAGCATTTTAGTGGGATACTGGATGGCAGGGGCGTTTCTTATGGCAGTAAAACGGTATGCGGAGTATCGCATGATTGGAAATCCCGAACTTGCGGGTTCCTACAGAAAATCCTTTTCCAAATATACGGAAGAATCGCTTTTATGCTCTTCTTTCTTCTATGCGCTCTGTGCAACGTTCTTGATTGGAATCTTTTTGCTGAAATACAGGATTGAGTATATTGTTGCGATGCCCGTACTGTTTCTTCTGTTCTGTTATTATCTTTACATAGCGCATAAACCGGATTCGGCGGCGCAAAAGCCGGAAAAGCTGTTTCGGGAGAAAAAACTGATGCTGCTTGTGACGGTGCTTGTGGTGTTCTTTGCAGTACTCACGCTGGTTGATATACCAATCATGGAAATGTGGGAAACAGCCTTCTTTATTCCTACGGGACGCTAAAGCGGGGGCTTTTGATATGAATCGGATTGCGCTAAAGAAAAACAGTATTATGGATTACGATGTGTATTTATTTGACTTGGATGGAACACTATATTATCAAAAACCGTTTCGCATTAAAATGCTGTGTACATTGATGAAACATGTACTTGTGCATCCGTTGTCCATTGCGGATATGTTTCTGATCAAAACATACAGAACCGTGCGAGAACATTGGGAACAGTGTGAAGCGGAGTGTTCTTTTGATTCCCAAATAAGCCTTGACGAAAAGCAGTATGCCTATGTTGCAAAAAAGAAGGGTACAACACCGGAGCAGGTAAAACGCGCGGTCGAGCTGTTTATGCTTGAAATGCCGCTTCGTGTACTGCCGCTGTTTCGCGATGAAGTAATTTATGCGTTGATACAAAAGTTAAGAGAAGAAAAGAAAACAATTGTTATCTATTCGGACTATCCTGTGGAGAACAAGCTTGCGTGCCTTGGCATCACTGCCAATGCCTGTTATACCTCGTCAGATGCGTGTATCAATTGTATGAAGCCGGACCCAAAGGGGATTCGGGTTATTTTGAGCACGCTTGGCTGTGATTGCGCGGACGCAGTCATGATCGGTGACAGATACGAAAAAGACGGGCTTGCCGCAGAACGAAACAATGTTGATTATTTGATTGTGGACAGCGCTAAAAGGGAGCGTCAAAAATTGCTTAAGATGTGGTCTTAATATAGTATCCATGTATCGAACGGGGGAGGTGCGCATGGTTCTTGTTGCATTGAACTGGATATATATACTGGTTACCGTATTTTTATGTGGGTTTGCGTTTGCAATGCTTGTGGAGAAAGTGTTTGGTTATGCGATCCAAAATGCGGTTGAAATCTTGTTTTTCGGGCTGATTGTCGTAACGGTCTATGCGCAGCTTTTTAGTCTCTTTATGGGGGTAGGGGCTGTGGCAAATCTTGTGCTGGTTGGCGCATGTATGCTGATTTTTGCAGTATGGAGGAAAAAAATAGCTGTCCTCTTGTACGACAAAATACAAAACAGGTCTTTATTATATAAAATAACAATTATAATTTTAATAGTCATTTGGTGCTATTGTACATCAAGAGGCTATATGCACTATGATTCAGACCTCTATCATGGGCAGAGTATCCGCTGGATTGAGGAGTATGGCGTTGTTAAAGGACTTGGCAACATCCATGTGCGATTTGCGTACAATAGTTCCTTTTTTGCGTTGTCTGCGCTTTATAGCATGAAATTTCTTACAGGACAGTCACTTCATACGATGAACGGTTTTATTGCTCTGCTTTTGAGTGTTGAGGTGTTTGCGGTGTTTGATAAGCGCAGGATTACTCAAAAGAATGCAGTAAGACTTTCGGATTTTGCAAGACTTGGCGCACTGTACTATCTTACGCTGATTTATCGTGATATTGTATCACCAGCGTCGGATTATTGTGTGATGTGTGTCGTGTTCTATCTTGTGATCCGATGGCTTACCGCGATTGAGGAGGGAGAAAAAAATGTTGCGCCCTACGCGCTTTTGTGTGTGATGGGCGTCTATGGCATTACGTTAAAACTCACAGCAGGCGTGATTTTGCTGCTGCTTGTAAAGCCTGCGTATATGCTTTTGAAAGAAAAGCGTTATCGGGAGATCATCTCTTATATTTTGCTGGGCGTAGTCGTAATCGCACCGTGGATGATAAGAACAGCGTTCATATCGGGCTATCTTTTGTATCCGTTTCCGGAACTTGACATACTAAATGTAGATTGGAAAATCGACGCTGCGGCTGCCGCGTTGGATGCGGCTGAGATCAAAACGTGGGGGCGCGGACTCAACAATGCCGCGCTTGTGGACTTGCCTGTCAGCGAATGGTTTCCGCAGTGGTTTCAAAATACGCTTCCCACACTCGGAAAGCTTTTTGTTTTGGCAGATGTGATGTGTATTGTCTTTTTGGCGATTTTTGTCATAATGTTTTTTGTTGGCAGAAAGCGCAAAAAGGCAGCGTCCGATATGGCAGGGGAGCTTTTGGCGCTTTCTGCGGTGGAGGCATCGTATTTATTCTGGCAGTTGTCCGCGCCGCTTTTGCGGTACGGATATGCGTATGTGCTCTTGCTGATCGCGCTTACGGCAGGGTTGTTGTATCGGCGTATTCAGGGAAAGGGCAGTCTGCTTTGGTGTGCGGCAATCATCCTTGCAGTCGCCAAAACGGTATCATTTGCCGGTTATGTGGTGAACACGGCAGAAAAACCATATTATGTAAATCAACAGGATTATGGTACTTATGATCTGGAACGTTTTACGGTTAAAGGAACTGCCTTTTATTACCCGAAAAGCGGCGACAGAACAGGGTACGAAAGCTTTCCGGCAGTGCCGGTAAAAACAGAGATTGCCTTTCGGGGAGAAACCTTGCGGGACGGCTTTATGTATGTGGAAAAAGAAACCAGCGCAAAGAGCGAAAAAACACTGTTAAAATATTGACTATTTAGACAAAAAATGATAACATAAATAATGATGCGAAGTGGAGATGTTCACTACATTGCGTTCAATGAATTTGTAATAAGCAGGAGGTATGAGGGTATACATGGATAAGCAAAAGATTTTGATTGTAGACGATGAGGAAGTAAACAGATCCATATTGGAAATTATGTTCCAGACAGAGTATGAAGTGATACAGGCGTGCAACGGACAGCAGGCGATAGAGCAGATTGAGAAAAATAGTGATATTGTGGTTGTTCTGTTAGATATTGTAATGCCTGTAATGGACGGTTTCGGTGTGTTGGAGTATATGCAGTCGAAGGATTTGCTCGGCACGCTTCCCGTAATCCTGATTACAAGCGAAACCATTCGAAACAGTGAGGAGAAAGGCTATTCATACGGCGTTGCGGATGTCATACATAAACCGTTCTATCCCGATATTGTCGAGCGCAGAACGAAAAATATCATCGAGCTGTATCAGAACAAGCATAATATGGAACTTCGACTGAAAGAGCAGGAGGAAGAGCTTCTTGCACAGCAGAAAGTCATTCAGGAAAACAACGAGTTTATGATTGACGCGCTGAGCACGGTGGTAGAATTCAGAAGCCTCGAAACAGGCGATCATATTCGACGCATCAAGTATTTTACGAGAATTATGTTGAAATATATGGAGAAGTATTTCCCCAAATATGGTCTGACAAAGACACAGATAGATGAAATTGCCAGAGCATCCGCACTGCATGATGTCGGCAAGATTGGTATACCGGACGCGATTTTGTTAAAACCGGCGCGTTTGACACCAGCGGAATTTGAAGAGATGAAAAAACATACGACGATCGGATGCGAGATTTTGGAGCACTTCCGCGAGAAACAGCCCAACGAGTTCTTCCAGTATTGTTATGAAATCTGTCGTTGGCATCACGAGCGGTGGGACGGAAACGGATATCCGGATCATCTGGTAGGCGATCAGATACCGATCAGTGCACAGATCGTAGCGGTTGCCGATGTATATGATGCATTAGTAAGCAAGCGAGTATATAAGGGAGCGTATGCGAATTCCGAGGCATACGAAATGATTTTGAATGGAGAGTGTGGACAGTTTTCTCCGGATGTACTTGAATGTTTCCAACTTGCAAAAGAAGACTTCTTTAATATCGTAGAAGTAATTAAGATGTTTGACTTTGTGGGTTAATTTGAGTCATGCGCAAAAACAGCGAAACTGCACCGGCGTTTTGCTGTTTTTCAATTCGACAAGACGGCGCGCGAAGCGTGTCGGCGTTTGACAGACAGTAGGCTTAGTTTGGGAGGAAGACATGGAAACGCTTCTTTTGGAAAATGCATTGGAGATTGTGCTTATCTTTGACGACAAGGGAACGATTACATATGGCAATGCCTCGGCGCAGCAGAAGCTGGAATACGGTGAGGAATTGTGTGGGCAGCCGATTGGCAGTATTTTTCCGGGCGCCTTTGAAACAGCTGCGGACGAATGGAAGATTACCTGTCCTGTCGGAGGCGAGATTAGCCATCAGACGGCATACCGAAAAAATCAGACCTGTTTTCCGACGGAAATGAAAGTGGTACAGGATTCAAAAACGGGCAGCTTTCTCTGTATGGCAAATGACGTGCTGGAAAAGGAATTTTTGAGCCGTGATCTGGAACGGGTTAAACAGGAAACCGAGGCGGCAATGCAAGTGAAGTCAGAATTTGTGGCAAATGTCACGCACGAGCTTCGAACGCCGGTAAACGGGATACTGGGGCATGTCAAGGAACTACTTCCGGAAGAAACGGATAAGAAAAAACTGCGCGGATTGAATATGATTGAGCATTGCTGCGTAGAGATGAATAAATTGATCAACAACATTTTGGATTTTTCCAAACTGGAGGCGGGAAAGTTTGTTTTAGAGCCGCGAAGGTTCGATTTCCGCAACATGATTGATTATGTCGTGGCAAACCATAAGGGCAGAATTACGGAGAAGGGCTTAGACTTTTTTCTCACAGTTTCGCCTGGTGTGCCGGAATATATTGTTGGTGACGAGCTGAGAATCACACAGGTCATCAACAACCTCTTATCCAATGCGCAGAAATTTACGAGCATGGGTAAGATTACATTAGAGGTCATTAAGACGTCCCAGATGAATGACTCGATAGAATTGTTCTTTCTGGTAAGCGATACCGGTATCGGAATTGATCAAAAAGATCAAGATAAGCTGTTTCGCAGTTTTTCACAGGTGGATGCCTCTATATCGCGTAAGTACGGCGGTACGGGACTGGGGCTTAGTATCTGTCGTCAATTGGTGGAGCTGATGGGCGGTACGATACATGTGGAGAGTATAAAAGGCAAGGGAACGACGTTTTCGTTCTCCGTGTGGGTCGGACGGGATCCCGAAGCGAAGGACGCGGGAACGGAGGAGGAGAGTTTCGTGATGCCAAAGCCCGTGAATTTCTTTGCGGATAACGCGGAGGAAGACGAGGGAGGCAGCGTGTACGATTCGCCGGAAAATCGCGAAACATTGAAAAAAAATCTGTCAAAACTTATTCTCTCCGTGGAGATGGAGAATTGGGAAAAAGCGGAAATGTTTATGGAAACGATCAGACAGCTTACGACGGACGCTCCGCAGGAGGTGAGCCGGGCAGTGCTTCGGCTGAAAATGGCAGTGCAGAAAGAAAATTATGAAAAGATTTCCACAGGAATTGAAACAATGCGGGAGTTAATTGACGCACAGGAGGATCCGGAGATTGGAAAAGCATAACAAACACACAGGGAACGCACTTGTTCTGATTGTGGATGATGTGGAAGTAAACAGAGAAATTTTAAATGAGATCGTAACGGATATGGGCTATGATACAGCGCTTGCGCAGAGCGGCGCCGAGGCGCTTGAGAAAGTGCGAGAGAAACTGCCCGATTTGGTTTTGAGTGATATTTCCATGCCGGAGATGGATGGATATGAGTTGTGCAGACGGCTCAAGGCAAACGTAAAGACAAGGGATATCCCAATCATTTTTATCTCGGCGTTTGATAAGACGTCGGATATTGTCAAAGGATTTGAACTGGGCGGCGGCGATTATATCACAAAGCCGTTTATACCAGAGCTAGTCAAGGCGCGTGTGAATGTGCATTTAAAATTGCACGAGGCGACGCGCAGTATCACAGAAACAAACAGACGTTTGCATGCCTCGGTCAACGAACAGGTTCGGCAGATGGAACAGGAACGGCGCGGCGTATTGTACGCGCTTGTGGGCGTGGCATCCGAAAATTCGCAGTACGGAAAAGTTTACATAGAAAGAATGCGTTATAATTGCCGCATTCTGGCGCAGAGTATGCAGCTTTCACCGTTGTTTGGCGATGTGATTTCGGATCATTATGTCGATACGGTCGAGCTTGCCGCGCCGCTTTGTGATATCGGAAACATCGGTGTGCCGATTGATATTTTACAGAAAACATCGGCGTTAAATGACGAAGAATGGGAAATCATGCGCAGACATACCTTGATCGGCGCCAAGCTTTTGGGTGACTTGAATGTCGCAAATGATTACAATGATTTTATGCAGATTTCGATGGATATTGCGCATTATCATCATGAGAACTGGGATGGAAGCGGATATCCGGAGGGAAAGAAAGGGGATGACATACCGCTTGCCGCACAGATTGTTGCGATGTCAGGCATGTTCTGCGCGTTGACGGAGAACAGAAGTTTCCGAAGCAGTTACAGCAGAGAAGAAGCGCTTGACATTATGCACAAGGAGGCAGAACAAAAATTTAATCCCGATATTTTTAATATATTCTGTAAGGTTGCCAGACAGCTTCGCTAACTACAATATTACAAGATGAGAAGAATGTCCGGGGACCAGATTTTTTAGGCAAAACCTTTGTATGGAGGACAAAAAACGATGATGAAGGATGATGAGTTTTTTAGGATTGCCACATACATGAAACAAAATTACGGAATTGATCTGGGACAGAAAAAAGTCATCATGAACGGCAGACTGGAAAACTATATTAAAAGAGGAGGGTGGGGCAGCTTCCATGATTTTATGGATGAGCTCCAAAAGGATAAAACAGGAAAATTCGATAAAGAACTGGTCAATAT